>CAZZVZ010000014.1:2685-18215 GCA_964657655.1 Gammaproteobacteria bacterium
GGATCTGGTTGGCAGAAAGCGCGTCCTCGTCCCGGCGCTCGTGGTGATGGCCGCTGGCCTTGCGGTTGGATTGCTGGCGCGCAGTGTCTGGCCGCTGATGGTATCGCGCATCTTGCAAGGTCTGGCAGTAGGTGCGGGCACGACCACCGCAGTAGCCGCCCTGGGTGAGCTGCATCCAGACCCGCGCGATCATGGTCGCATCGCGCTTACCGCGACCATAGCCACGGTGCTCGGCCTCGCCGGTGGTCCTCTCGTGGCCGGTTCTCTGGCGCAGTACGCGCCTTATCCCACCACAACACCTTACCTGTTCGCCTTGGCGCTCACAGTCGTCACTGCCATCGGCGTTTGTGTCACACCGGAGACCGTGTTGATCAAACGCTCGTTTCGCCTGCAACCTCTGACCTTGGCCGTACCCGCTTCGGCCACGCGCATATTCTTGCTGGCGACATTTATCGAGATGACCGCATATGCCGTGGCCGGCACTTTTGCCGGTCTTGGCTCGAGTTTCGCACGAGACCTCCTGCATATCGAAAATCACTTCGTCGCCGGACTGGTGGTCGCTTTGTTGTTCGGCTCTTCGGCGATTGCCCAGCTCCTGCTGCGCTCAACAGGACTCAAAAGCGCCATGACTATGGGACTTATCACGATTGCGGCAGGCCTCGTGCTGTTCGCGGGGGTGGTTTTGCTGCGCTCCCCGCTGTTGCTGTTTCTCTCCGCCTGCGTGCTGGGTGCGGGACACGGTGCCGCCTACCTTGGCAGCCAGGCGCTGACCGATCGCATAGCGCCTCCTGAGCGCCGTGCGCAGGTCTTCTCGGCGTTCCAGCTCGGACTCTACCTCGGAGCAACCGGACCAGCATTGATCGTCGGATTCCTCGCCAGTCGGACCGGCCTTTCTACCGCTTCACTGATTTTCGTTGTCGCAGTCATCTTGCTTACGCTGTGCGCACTACTCTGGCTGCGGAGCGAATCCCACGGCGAACTCTAGTCTCCTGAAGCATGCAGTGTCCATGCAACGGTTTGTTGTTAAGTCCACGTCAACTAGCGAAGGAAGCCAAGAATGACTAACTCCATGACCTCCTCCGGGAATGCAGAATCAAAGCTCTCAATGGCACCGGAAACCATTTTATTGCTGGCAGATTTACAGGAAGGCATTGCCGACTTGCCGTTAACGGTGCCGCAAGATCGACTCAAGAAGAACGTGCAGGCGCTTTTGAAACTCGCCGCCATTTTCGACATCCCCATGGTCGTCACAGTGGTTCCGGGTGCCGACGGAAATCCGTCGCCGTTGATGTCGGAAGTCCAAGTCGGTATGACGGGCGACGTCTTCGTCCGCACCACGCCCAATTCAATGAACGACCCTGCGATCAGGTCTGCCATCGAAACGTCGCGCCGCAAAGTGCTGATCATTTCGGGCGTCGCTACAGAAGTGGCCGTTCAGCTCCCGGCGTTGACTGCGGCGGCAGAAGGGTACCAGGTACATGTCATCATCGATGCCTGTGGTGGTGTGAGTGAGCGTACCGAAGACGCCGCTTTGCGCCGCTTGGCGCAAGGGGGTGTCAAAATAAGTTCGGTGCTATCCCTTATTGGCGAACTTGCCGGGAACTTCACCGAGCCTAGAGGTCAGCAGGCAATTGGCGTGCTATTTGAACTGGCCAATGGTTAAGCCATTGCAACGAAGCCCGCCAGCCAACATGGAATTGCGGGAAGGCGCCGATGCAATTCGTCTCTATCTTTGGGCATGTTCATTTTGCCGGCTCATAAACTCAGCCTGATGAAACTTCAAGATGTACGGTCAGGCCGAGCATGGGCCGCGCGGCCTATGGCTGTCAGGCTCGGAATATATGCAGCGGCCAGCTTGCCTTGCGCGCAAGCCACATCAGAAGTTATCGAACCCGATCCATGGACCCGGCGGCGGCGGGCGCAAGGCCGGAAGGCGTGTTGCCGTGTCCTATATCGCCTGGCCGCGTTGGGAAACGTCCGGGTGACAATTCTTCTGGGTTGACGCCCAAGCTCACGAGGTCGGCGGGAAGCGCGGTGCGCGAGGCGAGCGCTGCCGCGGCACGCCCGAGCGCGCTCGATGTCTGGATGCCGTAGCCCCCCTGACCGGCGAGCCAGAACAAGCCGTCAATCTCGGGATCAAAGCCCACCACCGGATTTCGATCGGGGCTAAAGACGCGCAGTCCCGCCCAGCGGCGCTTGACCTGCGACACCTGCTCGCCGGTTGCCATCTCGAAACGATCAACGGCAATGGCGATATCGATTTCTTCTGGCTGCACGTCGCACGCTGGCACCAGTTCTTCATCAGCGGGCGAGAGCAGCAGGTTGCCGCTCTCGGGTTTGAAATAGAACTGTTCATCGATGTCGATTGCGGCCGGCCAATGGCTGGCCTCGATTTGCCTGGGCGTGCCGATGATCAGGGCGGTCCGGCGCAATGGACGAAACCCGATGTGCGCCGCGCCTGCAAGTGAGCCGATCTCATCGGCCCAGGCACCCGCAGCGTTGATCACGACGCCCGCGCGATAGCTGTCTCTGGCGGTCCTCACGGTCCATCCACTGGTGCCACCTTCGAGACCGAGCACCGCACTGTCGTAGAAGATGTGGGCGCCACTTTTCTTGGCGATGCGCAAGAACCCCTGGTGCAAAGCGTTGACATCGATGTCAGCTGCATCCGTATCGAGCAGGGCGGCAGCCACGTAGCCGGGCTTGAAGATCGGGATGTGTGCCAGAACTTCTTCGGCACTCAGCGCCACGGTGGCGTCTGCAATGCCTGCCTCGCCTTTGAAGCTCAGCAGTGAAGCCAGTTGGTCCTCGCGCGCAAAAAACAGTGTGCCGCGTGATTGCACCAGCGCGTGCGGGAAAAATTCGTCGGGGGGATCAAACAGATAGGCGCGGCTGGCGCGCGTCAGGGCACGAATCAGGGGGCTGCCGTAGATCTCCGCGAACAAGGCGGCAGAGCGGCCCGTGGAGTGATAGCCGGCGTGCTTTTCTCCTTCGAGAATTGCCACGCTTCCTGTGCCTGCCAGATGCGCTGCGACTGACGCGCCTGCGATGCCGCCGCCAATCACCAGAAAATCGAAAGTTCGCCCCGCTGACATCTCCACCCTTCATCATGTGCGGGCGGAGTTTATCCTTTATGGAAATTTATGTCCATATTGGAAAAATGCCAGACAAGCTATTTCCTGGCGGCCTTGGTCGCGTTTTTTGCAGGGCGGGCGGCAGCTTCGCTTTTCTTGCCAGGCAGCTTGGTGAGGCGCTCTGACATCGACACGAAGGTCTCCTTCATATGGTCCTCCTTGCCGCGCGGCGCACAGATGCCAAGCACGCGGCAGGGTCCGTCTGCCGCCTTCAGGTAGGCGTGACCCATTTCGCTATCGAAGTAGACCGAGTCGCCGGTCTTCAGGTGCATGGGTGCGTACGCCTCGGTGTGAAATTCCACCTCGCCTTCGACCACGTAGACGAATTCATCGCCCGGATGGCGAATGAAGTCGCCGAACTCGGCCCTGAATTCCTCCATGGTGCGTGCCCGCAGCTCAACCACCAGCGGGGTGAAACGCTTGTTGAGCAGCTCCGTCGCGAGGTAGAGCTGCTTGTAGCTCTTGGTCTCGACCAGCTGGCCGTCTCCTGCGGCCTGAAAGACGCGCCGGCCACCGAGCCCCGGGTGTGTGCCGGGCTGCTCTGATGTATCGAGCAGCTCAGCCATGTCCACGCCCAGGCCGCGGCTGATCAGCATGATCTTGTCGTAGGACAGCGAGATGCGACCTTTCTCGAGCTTGGACAGGCTTGAGACCGCAAGTCCGGTGCGCTCGCTCAGCTCGGTCAGGGTGATGCCCACCCGTGTCCTGACCGCGCGGATCAGATCGCCCGGCGCGGGGCCAGGAGCCAGACTCTCTTGGGATTGAATTTTCATGAGGAGATTGTAGCAGTGCGCCAGTAAACTGCTCAATTATCGACAACCTTGTCTGATCGAGACAAATATTTCCAAAACAGACAAGTTAGTTGCTATGATTCGTTCACCGACAAAGCGAGGGAGCGATCTGCATGAAAGAAATCTGTATCCGAGACAGCCGGACCTCACTGGCCGTGCCTCATCGACAGCTGGCAATCTCGTGCATTGTTTCGCTGGCGTTTGCATCGCTCGCGCCTTCTGCTTCTGCCCAGTCGGTGCAGCCTCAGCCAAGCGCACCGGTCGCGCCCGCATCGCAAGGCAGCGCAGGCCAGACCACCGCCGCACAAGCGCCAGCCAATGCGCAGGCCAACGCGGCGGCCGATACGCAGTCGCTTGATCGGGTGGTCGTCACCTCGACGCTGCGCCCGGAAGTGGAAAAGGAAGTGCCGATGGAGGTCAACCTGATTTCTGCCGACAAGCTCGATAAGGCAGGCGCACAGTTCCTGACCGACTATCTCGCCACCCAGCCGGGCGTGACGACCACATCGGACGGCGGTGCGGGCTTGAGCGCGATCACCGTGCGCGGTGTTTCCTCAGGCGATCCGACCAGTACCACGGTTGCGGTCTATGTCGACAACGTGCCTTTCGGCTCGAGCAGCGCGTTTGCATTGGGCTCCACGCTGTCGCTCGATCTCGGGCTGCTCGATCTGAACCACATCGAACTGTTGCGCGGACCGCAGGGCACGCTCTACGGTGCCGGTTCCATGGGTGGCCTTCTCAAGTACATCACCAATGTGCCCGAGTTCAATGATTTTTCCGGCAAGGTCTCGCTTGGCATCAATTCGACGGAAAAGGGCGGCACCGGCGGCACGGAAGCCGCAGTCCTCAACATTCCGCTGTCGGACGATGTTGCAGCCCTTCGCGTCTCAGCCTATCGCCAGCAGGACAGTGGCTTCATCGACGCGGTCGGCCCCGCCAGCGGCTCGAACATCAACCGGGGCGACACCACCGGAGCGCGCGTTTCAGTTTTGCTGCAGCCTTCTGAGCGCCTGTCGATTCGTCTGAGCGCCACGGCGCAAAGCATCGAGCGTGATGGGTCAGACTACGTCGACTACAACGACACCAACGGCCAGGCGGTGGAAGGCCGTTACACACGACTTCTTTCCGTGCGCGAGCCTTATTCATCCAAGACCGGTGTGGTGGCAGCAGATGTCGAGTACGACTTCGGGTGGGCGACCTTCAATTCGATTACTTCGGTGCAGAGTTCCAAGACGACACAGCGCAACGATGACACGGCCGCCTACGGACCGCTGCTCGCGAGCGTGGGCATCCTGACCGACGGCGTCCCGCAGGACAATTTCGTGGAACTGCAAAAGCAGACCCAGGAATTCCGGCTGACGTCTCGGAAGGGCACCATCGAGTGGATCGCGGGGCTGTTCTACGACCACGAAAAGGCCGTGAGCGACGAGATCGTCAACGCCAACGGCTTTGCCGGCGGTCCGCTGGCTGTGGTGATGCTGCCCAGCAATTACATCGAGAGCGCGTTCTATGGCGACCTGACCTGGAATCCGACCAAACAACTGTCACTCACCGCCGGCATTCGCCATGCGACCAACAATCAAGAGTTCGAGCAGAGTTCCAACGGCCTTCTGGTGGGCGGCGCATCGAGCGCGTTCGGAGTCTCGAGCGGCACTGCCGACACCTATCTCGCGACAGCACGCTATGGCCTGACCCCCGACAGCAATATCTATCTGCGTGCCGCGAGCGGCTACCGGCCTGGCGGCCCGAACCCGATCCTGCGCGATTCGGCTGGCAACCTGCTTGGGCCGACGCAGTTCAAGTCGGATAACTTGTGGAGCTATGAAGGCGGCTACAAGGCAGATTTCCTGAATCGCACGGTGTCCCTCGATGCATCGGTGTACGACATCCACTGGAATCAGATCCAGGAGTTTGCCGCGGTCAACGGCGTGTCCGTGATCGTCAACGGCGGCAAGGCCGAAATCACCGGCTCGGACGTGACCTTGAGCTATCACCCGAACAGCGACTGGACCGTCTCGGGCGGCTTCTCCTACATCGATGCGCTCGCCAAGACGTCGGTCCCTGGACTGGTCGAGGCGGGACAGCGTCTGCCCAACAGCGCCAAGTTCTCGGCGGTCGGCTCGCTCACCCACAATTTCATCCTGCTTGATCATCCGAGCTACATCGGGCTCGATGAGCGCTATGCGGGCGAGCGCAATGCTGGGTTTGATGGCAGCAGCACGCTGCCCAATTACAAGCTGCCTGCCTATGCGATGACCGACATCCATGCTGGCATGGACTTTGGCCGCTACCAGCTGGCGCTGTTCCTTCGCAATCTGTTCAATCGGGACGCCCAGTTGAGTGCCTCAACCTAGTACGTGCCGCTGGGAGGTCCGGCCGAAGTGACGCCGACCCGTCCACGCGAGATTGGGGCGATGCTGACGGCCCAGTTCTAGAGAAGGGACCCAAGGATGGTCGAAGATCGAAGGGTCCGGGTATTTGCTGCTGCTCTGGAACACGAGACCAACAGCTTTTCTCCGCTACCCACCACCTTGCGATCCTTCCAGGAAGGGGTGTTGCATCGCGGCGGCGATGCAACCACGCGGCGACAGGCAGAGCGGCTGCCAGGCTATGGCGACGTGGTGCGCCTGGCCGCCTCCAGAGGCGATGAGCTGATCGCAGGACCATGCGCCTGGGCGCAGCCCGGTGGTCCGTGTTCGGCCAGGGATTACGCCGTATTGCGCGATGCGATGCTTTCTGAACTGGCTCAAGCGCTGCCGGTCGATTTCGTGTTTTTGAGCCTGCACGGCGCGATGATTGCCGAAGGCGAGGACGATTGCGAAGGCGACATCCTCGAGAAAGTACGCGCGCTGGTCGGTGAAAAAGTGCCGATTGGTGCGGTGCTCGATCTGCATGGCAACGTCACAGCGCGCATGATCGCCAGTCGAGCGGTGCTGGTCGCGGTCAAGGAATATCCCCATACCGACTACGCTGCGCGCAGCGCCGAGCTGTACGACATCCTGGCCGCCATGGCACAAGGAACAGCGGCCCCGACCACCGTCATGCGGCGCGTGCCGATGCTGGCACTGCTGGGAACAACCGAAGGCCCGATGAAGGATTTTGTCGCGCGCCTCAAAGAGTCCGAGAAGGAAGCGGGCATCCTGTCGGTGTCCGCCATGCACGGCTTTCCCTGGTCGGATACCAGGGACACCAGCGCATCGATCCTGGTGGTGTACGACGGCGCGAACATGGCGCCTCGTGCCCATCAGCTGGCCGATCTGCTGGCACAGGAGCTTTTTTCGCTGCGTGAGGCGGCGCCCGCCAGTCGTCTGCCGATCGACGCAGCGCTCGATCGTGCTGAATTCAAGAAACTGAATGGCATCAGACCGGTGGTGTTGGCCGATGGCGCCGATAACCCGGGCGGTGGCGCGGCGTGCGACAGCACCTTCATCTTGCGTGCCTTGCTGGCGCGCCGCGCGAACAATGTCGCGCTCGGCATGATCTGGGATCCCCAGGCTGTTGTGATCGCAAGCGATGCCGGGGTGGGCGCACGACTGTCGCTGCGCATCGGCGGCAAGGTCGGTCCACTTTCAGGCGAGCCGGTCGATCTCGAAGTCGAAGTGATCGGCTGCCGGCTCGATGCAGCGCAACGGGGTATCGATGGCAGCGCTCTTGATCCGCTCGGTGCGGCTGTCGCGCTGCGCGCACAGGGGATCGACATCGTGCTCAACAGCATTCGCCAGCAGGTTTTTTCACCCGATTGCTTCACAGAGCTCGGCATCGACCTTTCGTCCAAGGACCTGATCGTGGTCAAGTCCACGCAGCACTTTCGCGCGGCCTTCGATCGCATCTCGGCCGCAACCATCTACTGCGATGCGCCGGGATCGCTCAATACCGATCTGACCACGCTCGGCTACCTGCGGCTGCAGCGACCGATCTGGCCACTCGATCGCATCGAGCGCTTCTGAGTCGCGCTCAAGGCGCAGCTTCGCTGTCGACCGTCAACTTCTCGGCGCAGAAGATGAGGCCGCCCGAGAGGAGTGCGATGCCGGCCATCTGGCAGAAGAACACGGGCGGCGAATAGCTGCTCCACAGGCCACCGACCACACCCGCCAGAAGGTTGCCGCCGAACGCGGCGAGGAACCAGGCGGCAATGGTGGTGGCCTCGAAGCCACGCGGTGCAAGACGTGCGAACAATCCAAGACCGATCGGCAGGATGTAGAGCTCAGCTGCCGTGAAGGTCAGGAAAAACAGCACCAGCCACATCCAGTGCGCCTGTTCGCCCATGTTGTTGGAGACGGCGCTCACCACCGCGAGCAACAGATATGAGGCCGCAACGCCGGCCGCGCCCAGCACCATTTTGCGGATTGAAGAGAGTTCGCGATGCCGCGCGGCGGCGCGCCGCCACATGACGACGAAGAAGGGTGTCAGGATGAAGATGAAGAGCGGATTGAGCGACTGGAACCATGTGACGGGAATGGTAAGACCCAGGAAGTCGCGCGACATGTCGGTATCGGCCCACAGCGCCAGCGAGTTGCCGGTCTGTTCATAGGCACTGCGAAAGATGATGACGGCCAGGCCAATGAACAGCAATCGCGGCAGCGCCACGAACGGCGGACGCTTGGCAGCAGCATTTCGCGGCACCCGTGCTGGACGGCTGTCGCGTGGCAGGTAGCGACCGCCGAGCAGATAGATGAGAAGACCGAGGCACATGCCGACGCCGGCTGCACCGAACCCGTAATCCCAGCCGTACAGTTCGCCCAGCGTGCCGCAGATGAGTGGTGCGAGCAGACCGCCCAGGTTGACGCCCGCATAATAGACGTTGAAGGCGCCCGACCTGCGCGGGTCGTCTTCGGCATAAAGACTCTGCACCTGACTGGGAAGTGACGGCAGGTAGAGACCGTTGCCGAGTGCGATCATCACCATGGCCCCGTAGAAGAGCGCCGGCTGCGTCATCATGAAATGCCCGATCGCCATCAGCAGGCCGCCGATCACCACCGAGTTGCGGCGCCCCAGCCATCGGTCCGAGATGATGCCGCCGAAAATCGGTGTGAAGTACACACCGCCGCCATAAAGGCCGAAGATGAGGGACGCTTCGACCTGGGACAGGTGCAGCGCCTTGGTCATGTAGTAGACCTGCAGCGCCCGCATGCCAAAGAACGAGAATTTCTCCCAGGTCTCGGTCATGAAGAGGATTGTCAATCCTCGTGGATGACCGAACCAGGTGGCACGCGAGCGGCCGCGCATCGCCTCGGCGACAGACGGGGTGGTGCGCGTCTCGTCGACCAGCGCATCGTCAGCTGCAGGATTCATCAGATTGTGATCAGAACTGGCCGCTAAAACCGATCATGTGATACGTCAATGCCAGCACCAGCAAATAGGCGAAGCACAGGCTCAGCAGCAGATCGAACAGGCGTGCAATCAGGCGGCGCCTTGCCTGCCACGACAAGGCAAGGTTCCAGAGCGAAACAATCAGACCGCCCGCGAATGCCAGCAATGAGATGAGCTGCGCCACACGCACCATCATGTAGGCCTTGGGCTCGAAAATCTCGACCAGCTGAAGGGTCAGTGCCCACACTCCCACCGCAACCAGGCACAGTGCGGCTGCGCCACGCGTCAGGCGGTACGCGCTCAACTGCGATCGCTTGAAACTCTCGGGCGCCTGGTAGTGCCGGCGCGCAAAGTCACTGATCGGCCATAGCAGCGCGGCAAAGCCCAGAATCACCAGCGCGCCGATCGCCAGCGGCAACTCGAGCCCGGTTCCGGCGAACCCCTCGGGATGGGTGTACCAGGCGACGAAGGCATCGTTGTTGCCCCAGTGCACCACCTTGTCGCCATCCATCAGTGCCTGCAGCTGGTCGTGACCGTGGACCTGTCTCCAGAAGAAAGGTCTGATTTCGACGAAGGTTTCTTTCTCTCCGGCTGGCGTGGTGGTGATGGTGCCGTCAGGGTTTGCGACCACGTCATTTTGCTGGACCAGATTGACGAGTGAAGCAAAGCTCGAGTCGGCACGCCTGGTAGAAATATAGCTGCCTGCCATCAGCTTGGCGTGGGCACGCGCGGTTGCATCGTCAACCCGCGCGCTGACGGGCTGTTCTGGAAAATAGCGGTCGGCAAAGGCTTCAAAAATGCGATCGCGCAGGAACTCACCCTGACCGTCCTTGCCAACCGCATTGGAAGAAATGAAGATGCCGACGTGGTCATCGAGGAATAGCGCCAGGTCGCTGTGGAAGTAGTTGGTATCGCCAGCGTGGGCAATCACCCGATGGCCATTGATATTGGCCTCGTAGAAACCCAGCGCGATGCCAGGCAGGTCGGGCAGCAGCTTGGTCACCGAGTCGTGCATCTGACGCGCTGTCTCGGTTTTCAGGATCTGGGTGTCGTTGAAGCGCCCATCCTGCAGATGCGCGATCATGAATCTCGAGATGTCATCGGCAGTGGTCGACAAGGCGCCTGCCGGCGACATGCCGATCACTTCGAAGCCTTTGCCGGGATCTGTTGCTGTGTTGTAGCCGATCGACATCTGCCCGGCCAGGTTGGCAGGCAGCGGCTGGCGGAAAGTGGAGTGCGCCATCCCGAGCGGTGTGAAAATGTGATGTTCGATGTAGTCGGTGAAAGGCTCGCCCGAGACACGCTCGACCGCGTAACCGGCCAGTGCGGTCGCGTAGTTCGAGTATCCGGGGGTGGTGCCTGGCGCGAAGATTCTGGGCGGAATGTACGACTTGACGATATCGCCGAGCGGCGCAGGTGCTTTATTGAACTCGAGCAGATCGCGGATCACTTCCTCGAAGCCCGACTGCTGCTTCATGATCTGGCGCAGCGTCAACGGCTTGCCGTCGCGTGGCGGAATCTTGAAATCGAGGTACTGGTTGATGTCGGCATCAAGGTCGAGCTTGCCCTGCTCGACCATCTGCATCACTGCCGTCCAAGTAAACAGCTTGGACGTCGAGCCGGGCCGAAACAGCGTGACACGCGGATCAACAGCAATGCTCTTGGCGTAGTCGGCGTAGCCGTAGCCCTTTTCGACGAGGACCTTGCCGTCCTTGACGATGACAACGATCGCTCCGGGGATTTCGCCTGTCTTGAGCGCCGTGGGCACCAGTCCGTCAAGCCACGCGGATGCATCGCTTGCCGTGAGCGCGGGCGCTGGCAGGTCGTTGGCAGCGGGACTGGTCGTGCTGGGCGGGTTTTCAGCAGCAGGAGTTCCTGTAACAAGCGCGGCGGCGAGTGTGAAGGCAGAAATCGCGCTAAAAACATGTTTCATCGTGGACCCGATATGAAAATGGCGCGCCCGAAATGACGTCATCTCGCAGCACGAACCATTCTAGCAAGATATTGACCATATGGAAAATAATGTCTCATATAGAAAATAACGGGTGGACGGTGCAGGAGTCAGACCGCGGCGGCGCGGCCGCCGCGTGCCTGCTGGCTCAGGATTCGATCCTTGGCACCGAGTGCCAGACAAAGCGACAGGGAAGACAGGGTCATGCGCTGCCGCGTTCGCGGGCGCCTGGGTGGCGCTGCAGGCGCGCCGCACTAAGAGCCGCACCCATGAGCGCAATGCCCGAGGCGACCGCGAGGCAGGTCACGGTGGCAGACGAACCGCGCACCCCGAAGATCAGGGCCGCAATGGCAGAGCCGAGCGACCACCCCAGGTAGCGCGCCACTGCGTTCATGCCACTTGCTGCACCGCTTCTCTCGACCGGCCCGGACGTCATCATGGCCGTGTTGTTCGGTGTCTGGAACAGGCCAAAACCAATGCCGCAAAGGGCCAGCCGCCAGACGATGCCTAGGTGCGTGGGCGCGACAGGCAGCATGGCGAGCAGCAGCAGGCCTGTCGCCAACAGCAGCATGCCGGCGCTGCTGATGATGGCTGCCGGGTAGCGGCTCACCAGTCTGCCAGCGACGGGCGCAGCGCATGCAACCAGCAAGGGCCAGGGTGTCAGCAGCACGCCGGTCGCCACTGGAGAAAGATGCAGACTCTTCTCGAAGAAGAACGGCAGGCTGACATAGGCCAGGATCTGCGCCGCATAGGAACAGGTCGAGGTACCGACAGATAACGAGAAAACCGGGATGCGCAACAGGTCCAGAGGCAGCAGGGGCGAGGTTCGATGGGTCTGCTGCCACACCAACAAGGCAAAGAAGATGCATCCGATCACGATTTCGCTGAGTGCGATTTCAAGACCCCTGACGCCGAAGCTGCCCACACCGGTGACGATAAAGCCAAGCGCCAGCGCGTTAAGCAGGGCACCGGTCCAGTCAAAGCGCCGGGGCTGTGGCTGGCCCGCCGGGGCGCGCAGCAGAAATACCGGTATGGCGATCAGCCCGAGCGGCACGTTCACGAGGAACAGCCAGTGCCAGCTCGCCACGGCCAGGATCATCGCCGCGATGCTCGGCCCGAGCGCGCCGGAGATGGCCACGGCAAGTGCAATCAGCGCAAAACCCCGCGCCACGATGCTGCGCGGATAGACCGAACGTACCAGCGCCATGCCCGCCACCGACATGCAGGCGCCTCCTGCGCCTTGAACGATGCGCGAGCAGACAAGAACGGTCAGTGTCGGCGACAGCGCACATGTCAGGGAAGAAAGGGTAAACAGCACCAGCCCCGTGGCATAGACGCGTTTCAAGCCGAGCGCCTCGCTCAGTGCGGCAACCGGTAGCAGGCAAACGGTGGCTGCAAGCTGATATCCATTGACGACATAGACGGTGGCGGCGTCGCTACTCAAGAGCGATCCAGCGATGACGGGCAGGGCGATGTTGGCGATGGAACTGTCGTGCGAGCTCAGCACCATGCCGAGCAGAATGCAGGCCATCACCCAGCGTCGCTGGAGCAGCGAGACTTCACCGGGCTGGCTAGTCACACGCGTGATCTGTTGGGGAAGTTCAGAGCAAATCCTGGTGATGACGGTGTTTCTGGCACGCTGGCGCAAGTGCGTGACGAGAGCATAGCAATGCTCCTAGCACTCTGCACGAGCCGCCACTCGAATCGCTAGTCTCTTTGACACAGCGCCTTGAGCGCCAGTGCGTCGGCAATCGCTGCACCGGCTGCGGTGTTGTCGAAGATACACCAGCGTGAACCATCGCCCTGGTCGAGCAGCGCTGCGTAGCGGGTGAGATGGTCAGCGCCGTAGGCCGAGTAATAGATCCGCGGCGACCCGTGCAACCGCAGGTAGTGCGGCGCATCGATGTTCGCGATGTCCAGATCGATCGGGGAAGGATCTGCATGCACCATCCAGAGCTTCTTGCTTTTAAGCAGCGTTCGAGCTGGCGGTTCCAGCCAGCTTGCGTGTCTTGGCTCGAAGGCCACCGGGCCGCCAAAGCGTTGACGCAACGCCTCGAAGAAGCGCTCCATGTTTTCATTGAAGGCAAGTGAAGGCGGCAGCTGGAGCAGCAGGCAACCAAGCTTGTCGCCCATGTGTGAGGTCTCGAAAAGGAATTTGTCCAGTTCAGCATCGCAGTTCTGGAGCTTTGCGACGTGGCTGATCTGCTTGGGCATCTTGAGGCTGAAGCGAAATGCCGGCGGTGTCGACTCGGCCCATCTGCGGTAGGTCGCCGGCAGGTGCGGACGATAGAACGAACTGTTGATCTCGACCGCAGCAAAGACCTGTGCGTAGCGTTCGAGAATGCTGCCCGCCTCGGGAAAACGTGCCCGTTCCTGGGCAGGGATCGACCAGCCGGCGGTGCCGATCAGGGCGGTCGGGCGAGCCAGGGAGGTCAAGAACGTTCACGTCGGTAGAACATGTTGACGCTCCGGCAAGAATCACACCGGGCAATCAACGGCTCGGCCGGAGTCGGTCCTGCTGCAGCTACCAGGCATCAGCCGGGCTTGGCCACCAAGCCGGCAACAAGGCCTGAACACGCTTTTCTGCGAAACGCTGATCGATCAGGTGGATCACGCCACGATCCGATGGTGCGCGGATCACACGACCCGCTGCCTGGACCACCTTGCGAAGACCCGGGTAGAGGTAGGCATATTCGAATCCCGCGCCGAACAGCATTTCGAGACGATCGCGCAGGATATTGTTGACGCCGTTGATTTGCGGCAGTCCAAGCGTCACCACGAACGCGCCGAACAGCCGATCGCCTGGCAGGTCGACGCCCTCACTGAAGCTTCCGCCAAGAACTGCGAAGCCGATGCCTGTCGAGGTGTTCGTGAAGCGCGTCAGAAACGAAGAACGCTCGCGGTCGGTCATGCCGGCCTCCTGGCGCCAGAGTGGCAACGAGGGCTCTGCTTGTTGCAGCATTCTGAAGACCTCATCGAGATACGCGTAGCTTGAGAAGAAGGCCAGATAATTGGCTGGCTGCCGTTGGAACTGCTGGCGCATGACCTCGACGATGGGCGATATCGAGCCGGGACGCGAGGTATAGCGGGTCGAGATATGCGGTGCCAGGTGAACCTGCAACTGGTCGGCTGAAAACGGGGAAGGGACATCGACCTCGACCGTGTTGTCCGGAAGTCCCAGCAAGTCCCGGTAGAAATGAAATGGCGCGAGCGTTGCAGAAAAATAGGCCACGACGTGTGCAAGCCGCGCCCGCGGACCGAGAAAAGGTGCCGGTACACAGTTCTGCAGCACGACGCTCGGCGTCGCGTCGTTGGAACAGGCGAAGTAGAGCGCGGAATGGTCGCTCAGCGTGTCCAGCAGACGTGCGAACTGCAGCACGTGGAAGTAACGTTGCAGTAAAGCGGGAGGCATGTCCTGCCCGCGTTCGCCCAGCTCTTCTGTGAGCAGGCGGACCAGCTCGTCGAGTGCAGCCCGCATTTTCTTGGGCAGGGCGGGCAACACCGTCTCGCCCGGGTCAAAAGATGTGCTGGCCGGTGCCGCAGTGATACCGCGCGCTGCTTCCTTCCAGCAGGCGAGCAGCCTGGTGGCGGCGCGAGCGAGCGGGGTGCCGGATTCGTGCGTCAGCATTTGCACTTCGTGGCCCGAGAGCTCCGCGGAATACATGGTCCGGCCACGTTCCACCAGGTTATGCGCTTCATCGACCAGGACGCCCACGCGCCACTCATGGCGCGCGACCTGTGCGAACAGCATCGCGTTCTGATCGAAGTAGTAGTTGTAGTCGGCGATCACGACATCAGCCCAGTGCGACAGTTCCTGCGCGAGAAAGTAGGGGCAGATCGAATGCTCCCGGGCAATTTCGGCAACCCGCAGCGGATGCCACTGCGCCTTGCTCTGCGCTTCACAGCGCGCTGCTGGCAGTCGGTCGTAGAAGCCGCGCGCCAGTGGACATGACTCGCCGTGACAGGCGGCGTCAGGGTTGACGCACGCCTTTTCGCGGGCAGTCAGTTCGAGCACGCGCAATGCGCCGATGCCCGTGGTGACGCCGAGTTCAAGCAGAGCGGTATGCGCCGACGCCTTGCCCGAGCCCTTGGCGGTCAGGAAGTAGACCTTGTCGAGGGCTTCGCCGGGCAAGGCCTTGAGCATCGGAAACAATGTTGCGACACTCTTGCCGATGCCGGTCGGCGCGTTGATGAGGATGGGACGCCGGCTGAGCGCAGCGCGATAGACGGCTTCAGCGACTTCGCGCTGGCCGCTGCGAAATTCGCCATGCGCAAAGGTCAGTTGGTTGCAGCGTGCGTCTCGTGCGACGCGGTGCTCGCGTTCGCTTTCTGCCCAGCTCCGGT
>CAZZVZ010000015.1:0-18168 GCA_964657655.1 Gammaproteobacteria bacterium
AGGCTTTTTTGGCGCGCCAGGATCTCGACCATGCGGGCGCCCGCATAAAGACCGTCGTCGAATCCGTACCAGCGTTCCTTGAAGAACATGTGACCGCTCATCTCACCTGCCAAGGCGGCTTGCGTCTCTCGCAGCTTTGCCTTGACCAGGGAATGTCCTGTTTTCCACATCAGCGGAACGCCACCTGCGGCACGAATTGCAGGAGACAGGCGGCGCGTGCACTTCACGTCGAAAATGATGGTGGCGCCAGGATTTCTTGACAGCACATCCTCGGCAAATAGCAGCAACTGGCGATCGGGATAGACGATATTGCCGGTCTTGGTCACTACACCCAGGCGATCACCATCGCCATCAAACGCCAGTCCGACCTCGATCTCGCCAGAGGTCATTACATCAATCAGCTCGACCAGATTGTGGGGATCTGCAGGGTCGGGATGGTGATTAGGGAAAGCCCCGTCCACCTCGCAAAACAACTCGGTCACCGTGCAGCCGATACGCTCATACAGGCGCCGTGCAAAAGCTCCCGCGATGCCATTGCCGCAGTCGACTGCAATCGACAGGGGTGCGGCAAGTTTGATGTCGCCTGCAATGCGATCGATGTAGGCCTCGGCGATGTCGTGACTGGAAATCCTGCCGCTGCCCTGCTCGAAGTCCTCCCGCAAAATCGTCTGGTAAAGGGCAAGAATGCCCTCGCCGTGCAGGGCCTCGCCGCCCAGAACCATCTTGAGGCCGTTGTACTGCGGCGGATTGTGACTGCCGGTCAGCATGACGCCACATGCGCCGCCGAGCGTTTCGGCAGCGAAATAGACCATCGGTGTAACAACCATGCCAAGATCGAGCACATCGGCACCCGAGTCACTTAGGCCTCTGGCAAGTGCCTCGATCAGTTCGGGCCCCGAAAGTCTGCCGTCGCGCCCGATCACGACTTCGCCAAAGCCTCGCCTTAGCGCGTGAGTCGCGAAGGCCCGCCCGATCAGGTACACGTCCTCGATGCGCAGGGTGTCACCGGCGACACCGCGAATGTCGTATGCCTTGAAAATGGATGGGGACAGGACACTTTTTTGCAGAGGTGGTGGTTGCATCGAATATCCGGGATGTAAAGAAAGTAGAAAGATGGCCGCTGCGATGCGAGGAAAAACAGCGGCTTACCAGCCTCAAACGCTATTGAGACCTCGGGACTCAAGGCAATTTCGTTACAATACAGGCCTTTTTCGCCTCGCCGCCCTGCCCGGCCGGGCCTGCCGCAGCCTGCAACAATCCCGATCTTAGCTGGTAAGAAACCATATGATTTTTGTCACCGGAGGCGCTGGATTCATCGGCTCCAACTTCGTACACCTCATTGCGTCGCGCCATGACGACCCGGTTGTCAATATCGACTGTCTGACTTATGCAGGAAACGTCGATAACCTGACCGGGCTTGACCCGGCCCGCCACCAGCTCAGCGTGACCGATATCTGCGCCGAACAGGAGATCGTTGCACTGTTCGAAAAACACCAGCCGCGCGCAATTGTGCATTTTGCTGCTGAAAGCCACGTCGATCGCTCGATACTCGGACCTGATGAGTTCGTGCGCACCAACGTGCTTGGCACTTTCTCCTTGCTCAAGGCCTCGCTCGCCTACTGGCGCAGCCTCGACAAAAGCAAAGCTGAGCGCTTTCGCTTCGTACACGTTTCCACCGATGAAGTCTACGGCTCGCTCGGACCTGCAGATGCGCCCTTTAGCGAAGTCACGGCATACGCCCCCAACAGTCCCTACTCGGCATCAAAAGCAGCATCCGACCATCTGGTGCGTGCCTACTTCCATACCTATGGGCTGCCTACCGTCACCACCAACTGTTCGAACAACTACGGACCACATCAGTTCCCAGAGAAGCTGATTCCGCTCATGATCAGCAACGCCCTTAGCGGCAAGACGCTGCCGGTTTATGGCGACGGCAAGAATGTGCGCGACTGGTTGTACGTCGAGGACCACTGCCGGGCGGTGTATCAGGTGCTGCTGCACGGCAAGCCTGGCGAGTGCTACAACATCGGTGGCAATAATGAAATGGCCAACATTGAGGTGGTCTCGACCATTTGCGACATCCTGCAACAAAAAAAACCACGTCCGCATGGACGCTATCAGGATCTGATCACTTACGTGACCGATCGCGCCGGTCACGACCGGCGCTATGCAATCGATGCCCGGAAAATCTCGACTGAGCTCGGCTGGAGTCCTGAAGAAACGTTCGCGAGCGGCATGCAAAAGACCGTCGAGTGGTATCTGCACAATGGCCCGTGGCTCGAACGCATCCAATCGGGCGCCTACCGCTCGCTCGACGAACACGCACGTAGCCACCATTGAGCAAACCATTGAGATTCGGCCCTCTTCTCTTGTTCGGTGCAAATGGTCAGCTAGGCTTCGAGTTGCAACGCAGCCTTGCGGTGCTGGGCCCTCTCGTCTGTCTTGATCGCGCGCAATGTGACGTCGCAGATGCGGATGCAATCCGGGCCGCCATCGACAAGGCGCAGCCGGTCGTCATCGTCAATGCTGCGGCCTACACGGCAGTTGATAAGGCTGAAGAAGCTGTCGATCTCGCGCGCAAGGTCAACGCTGTCGCGCCGCAGGTGATGGCAGACAGCGCGGCGCTGATTGGCGCGCGCTTGATCCACTTCTCGACTGATTACGTATTCGATGGCGATTCGGCTGAACCTTACCAGGAGACCGATCAGACCAATCCGCAGTCGGTATACGGCCGCACCAAGCTCGAGGGCGAAGCCGCCGTGCTGGCAGCGAGTGACGACCACATGGTGCTTCGCACCAGCTGGGTGGCGGGCGCTCATGGATCAAATTTCGCCAAGACGATCATGCGCCTGGCGGGCGATCGCGACAGCCTGCGTATCGTGGCCGATCAGATCGGCGCGCCGACCACTGCGGCGCTCCTGGCCGACGTCACTTCACAGATTCTTACAAAAGAGCATGACGCTCACGCCAAGGGCGGCATTTACCATGTCACAGGATCGGGCTCGACCAGCTGGCACGGCTACGCGCAGCACGTGGTCCAGTGGTGCGAAGCCCATGGCGTGCCGCTAAAGACGCACAGCAGCGCCATTCAACCAATCGCTACTGAAGAATATCCGCTACCCGCGAAGAGACCAAAGAATTCAAGGCTTGATACGGCCAAAGTACGTCGCACTTTCGGCGTCACGCTCCCCTCCTGGCAGCAAAGTATTGATCTGCTGCTGGCCCAGATTGTGCAGGAATAATAATGACGAAGAGACGAGGAATCATTCTGGCCGGAGGCTCTGGAACGAGGCTCTATCCACTTACTCAGGCACTGTCGAAGCAACTCGTTCCGATCTATGACAAGCCGATGATCTATTACCCGCTCACCACACTGATGCTGGCGGGGATACAGGACGTCTTGCTGATTTCGACGCCGCACGATACGCCGCGCTTTGAAGAGCTGCTCGGAGACGGGTCGCAATGGGGCATCAATATTCAATACGCCGTGCAGGCGGAGCCCAATGGCTTGGCCCAGGCCTTCGTGATTGGCCGCAAGTTCGTGGCAGATCAGCCTTCTGCACTGATTCTGGGCGACAACATTTTCTACGGCAATGACCTGCCGGAGCATCTGGCACGCGCCAATCAGCAGAGTTCTGGCGCGACTGTATTTGCCTACCATGTGCACGATCCCGAGCGATACGGTGTGGTCGAATTTGATCGCGACAAGAGTGTCGTCTCGATCGAAGAGAAACCGGCGACTCCGCGCTCCAACTATGCGGTCACCGGGCTTTACTTCTACGACAGCGACGTTTGTGACATCGCGGCCGCAGTCCAGCCATCTCAACGCGGTGAATATGAAATCACCGACGTCAATCGTGCCTATCTGACGGCCAAACACCTGCGCGTCGAGATCATGGGCCGTGGCCTTGCGTGGCTCGACACCGGTACCCATGATTCCCTGCTAGAAGCTGCAAGCTTCATCGCGACGCTGCAAAAACGTCAGGGTCTGATCGTTGCATGCCCCGAAGAGATCGCATGGCGCAGCAGCTGGATTTCGGCTGACGATGTGCGCAAGCGTGCCGAGCCGCTCCTCAAGAGCGGCTATGGCCGCTACCTGATACAGATGCTGTCGGAGGAATAAGCCATGCCGTTGACGACAACAGCCACGCCGATCGAAGGCGTGGTAGTGATTGAGCCGAAGGTCTTCGGCGACGCGCGCGGATTTTTCTATGAGAGTTTCAACGCGCGAGAATTTCAGGACGCCACTCAATTCCACGGCGCGTTCGTGCAGGACAATCATTCGAGATCGGCCAAGGACGTGCTGCGCGGACTTCATTTCCAGATCAACAAGCCACAGGGAAAACTGGTCCGGGTCGTGTCAGGCGAGGTGTTCGATGTCGCTGTGGACATTCGCGCCGAATCGCCGACCTTCGGGCAATGGTTTGGCATCCATCTTTCAGAAGCCAACCAGAAGCAGCTGTGGATCGCGCCGGGGCTGGCGCACGGATTTCTGGTGCTGTCGGAGACAGCAGATTTTCTCTACAAGACAACCGACTACTGGTATCCGCAATTCGAACGCAGCCTGGCCTGGAACGACCCGGAGTTGGCGATTGACTGGCCGCTCGACGGGCGGACTCCGCGGCTGGCGGCCAAAGATGAGGCTGCGCCATTGCTGGCGACCCTAAGAGAGCCGTCGTGAGGCCCGCTGACGAACCGACGCGGTGCTTTTGGTGACGCATTTTGGTCGCACGCCGCTGGCTGCTATCCAGTCGGTGACTCGTCATCGTCAGGTCCTGTTTGATCTTGCACGGCGCGACGCTGTGGGCCGCTATAAAGGTTCCTTGCTCGGTGTGGTCTGGTCGCTGCTGACTCCGCTTGTGATGCTGGCGGTCTACACCTTCGTCTTCGGATCGATCTTCCGCGCGCGCTGGGGCGCAGCTGGCGATACCTCGCAGAGCCAATTTGCCGTGGTGTTATTTGCAGGCCTGATCATGTTCAACATCTTCTCGGAAGCGACCAATCGCGCGCCAGGGCTTCTGCTCGCCAACCAGAATTTCGTCAAGAAGGTGGTCTTCCCGCTTGAGCTTCTGCCGTGCGTCAACCTGTTGTCGGCGCTGTTTCATGCATTGATCAGCATCTTGGTGCTGCTGATCTTTGAATTGATCGTGACCGGCAGCGTGGCGTGGACCTTCGTACTGATTCCGCTGGTGCTGCTTCCTCTGTGTCTGTTTACGCTAGGCGTCACCTGGTTTCTGTCTGCGACCGGCGTGTACCTGCGCGATATTGGCCAGACCATCGGCATCCTGGTGACCGCCTTGATGTTCCTGTCGCCCATCTTCTTTCCTGCCTCATCGATCCCCGAACGCTGGCGCTACCTGGCCTCGCTCAATCCGCTCGCCTTCCCGATTGAACAGTCGCGTGCAGTGCTGGTTTTTGGTCACGGCATCGATCTCGCAAGTTGGACAATCTATACCGTGTGCTCGATCCTGATCGCGTGGGCCGGCTTTGCCTGGTTCCAAACCGTCAGGAAGGGCTTTGCTGATGTTCTCTAACATTCCAGAGCCGGGATCGGGCCTCCCCCTGTTTGACTGACTTATGAATTCATCACCCAAGGCTTTGCTCTGTCCGGCCTGCGTTGAAAGTGCGATGATCGACGTTGCACGCTCTGCCTGGCAGAGCTGCGCCGTGTGCGGTTCGAGATTTCTGCTGCCAGCGCTTGACCCACAACGCAATTCAAGCTGCGCCGTGTCCACTCTGGACGGCGAGTTGAACAGGCTGTCGGATATCGATGGTCTGCTGGGCATTGCAAGACGGCTGCAACTGGGCCCGGGGGCGTCCATCCTTGATCTGCGTTGTGGTGACGGTTCGCGCCTCCGCGAACTGCTTGGCCACAACTTCAAGTTGTTTGGCATCGAGGGTAACCCGGCGCAGCTTCGGCTGGCCGAGGCCAACCTTGGACGAGAGGCGTTCCTCTATGCGTCGCCCAACGATATGGTGCCGCATGCCTTCGACCTGATTCTGATGGACGGCGTGCTGGACCACGCATTTGACCCGGCCGAAGTGTTCTATCGGCTATTCGCGCTCGGTGCAATCGTGCCGGCGACCAGAATCTCAGTGGCGGTCGCCTGTGTCACGCAGTCTGACCGCGAAGTTGAATCGTCAGGCAAGGGGCGCAGCCTCTATACCCTGGACGGTTTGCGCCGCCTGCTGAAACGCCTGCACTTTGCGATCGAGCAAGATCAGGTCCACGACAATCCCGATCAGGGCGCACCCTTTATCAGCCTCATTGCCAGTGGCAGCGACTTCGCTGCCTTCATGCAGGAGCGCTACGTACCGGGCACGTGGTCCAAGATTGCAGAATACGAACATCTTCCGCGCTACCAATTGGCACTGGCGCTTTGCGCAGGCAAGACGGTACTCGACTTTGGCAGCGGTACCGGGTACGGCTCTGCGTTGCTGTCCGAGGTCGCAAAATCGGTGACAGGTGTCGATATCGATGCGCCTGCGATCGAATGGGCGCGCAACACGCACCGTCGCGCCAACCTCAAGTTCGATCTGCGTGACGATTTTGCAGAAGGCTTGCCTGACGCCTCGTTCGACGTGATCACCTGCTTTGAGATGATCGAGCACGTCGCCGAAGCCGAACAGGTCCGGACCATCGCGAGCTTTGCTCGCCTGCTCAAGCCCGAAGGCGTACTCTTCATTTCCACGCCGAACCCGGAAGTCACAGCCCAGTATGGTGTCAACCCATATCATCTAAGAGAGATGACGCGGGTCGAGTTCGAGGCATTGCTGGCAAGCAAGTTTTCCTGCGCCGAGATCACCGACCAGACGGTACTGTCCTCGGTTGCCATCACGCACACGGCAACGGAGCAGTGGGGCAGCATGACGCCCCTGTTTTTGGAGTCAAAGGCGAGCGCCCTGCCGCTTGCTTTCATCGGAAGGTGCTCGCAGCGACCTCTTGATGCACTTGGCAACGCAGTCATCTTCGATCGCGGCGCAGACGTGATCCACGCCTACCTGCAGTCTGAACGACAACAAAATGAACTGAAGTTCAAGAACTATCAGGCAGCAGAGCGGCTGATGGATCTGGGCGCCGCGGTGACGACGCTGCAAGCGACACTCAATTCTGCCGAGACGGCACTCAGTCAGACGCAACGGACCAATCTCGAGCTGCAGCAATCGATGCGCAATCTGAGGGCGCGCGCTGACATGTTCGCCCGAGAAATCAGCGCGTTTCACGCTTCACGTACTTTCCAGTTCAAGAAGGCGCTTCGCGAAGGCGACCTGCTTCGGTCCATGCGCCTGGCTGCGGGCTTCTTTGTGCCAAAAGGTCTCGCTGCACGCCTGCGCGGCCGACCCGCCACACCGGCACCTTCCACGCCTGACCCGGCCCGGGAGGAACGAGGTTCCCTGGCCCAGGCTCTCGAAGAAAGAGGCAACACGCCGCCGACCGCAAGACCGAGTCCGCCGCCCTATCGTGTCAAGATTGCGGCTCCGGCTTCTAACAGTCGGCCCCGCGTGTTGCATGCCATCGCAAACTTCATGATCGGTGGATCCTCGCGACTGGTAGTCGACCTGATCGAAAATCTTGGCGGCACCTATGAGCAGAAGGTGCTGACCGGATTCATCCCGGATCCTCCCGCCTACCTTGACCTGTCGATCGTGGAAATACGAGATGTCAATTCTCACGGCGCGGTGCTCCAGCTGATTGATGATTTCCAGCCCGACATCGTGCATGTTCACTACTGGGGCGACAGCGACGAGTCCTGGTATCGACAGGTGTTTGAGGCTGCACGCGCTGCGTCGCGCGTGATCGTGCAAAACGTCAATACGCCGGTGCATCCATTTCCGATGCGGGTGGCGCAGAATGTCTTTGTCAGTGAGTACGTTCATCACGCGTTTGCGGACGGCAATCCAGGGCGCGTGATCTACCCGGGTAGCAATTTCACCCTGTTTGCCAATCACGAAGGCAGGCAACCGGTGGAGGACCGAATCGGGATGGTCTACCGGCTCGAGCAGGACAAGCTCAATGAAGCTGCCATCGAGCCGTTCATCAAGATCATTCAAAACCGTCCCGCAACCAGGGCGCTGATTGTCGGCGGCGGCAGCCTGCTCGAGGGCTTCAAGCGCCGCGTCGATGAGGAAGGTCTTGCTGCTTCTTTCGAATTTACCGACTATGTTCCTTATCACGCGCTCCCGGAGCTGTATCGACGCATGAGCCTGTTCATCGCGCCGGTGTGGCAGGAGAGCTTCGGACAGGTCACGCCGTTTGCCATGAACATGGGAATTCCCGTGGTCGGTTATGCGGTAGGCGCTATCGGTGAAATCATTGATGACGCGGAACTCACGGCCCCGCCTGGCGATGCCGAGGCGCTGGCGCAGATCGCCATCGCGCTGCTCGACGACAAGAGCCGGCGCCAGGCGATCGGTGAGCGTAACCGGCTACGTGCAGAACAGCTCTTTTCGGTGCACGCCATGATCGACGCGTACCGCACCCTGTATGCCAGCGTACTGCCGCGAAAGACTGCGTGAAGGTCGCTCTTTTCGTCCATTGCTTTTATCCGGAACATTTCTACGGAACGGAGACCTATACGCTCGAACTGGCTCGACATCTGCGCGCCATGGGACACGATGTCACTGTGGTCTGTGCGGTGTTCGCCGGAGAGCCCAAAACTGCTGAGGTGGTGACCCGTTACGTCTACGACGACGTGCCGGTGGTGTGCCTCGACAAGAACTTCTACCCCAACACGCGCGTCAAGGACACCTACTATCAGCCGGCCTTCGCCCACGTCCTGCGCACGGTGCTGGCTGAACTTGATCCGGACATCATCCACGTCACACACTTGATCAATCACACCGTCGCATTGCTTGAGGTGATGCGTGAGCACAATAAGCCGCTGGTGGCGACGCTCACCGACTTCTTCGGCTTTTGTTTCAACAACAAGCTTGAGACCGCAGACGGAGAGCTGTGCGCAGGTCCCAATCCCGCCCGCAGCAACTGTCTCGCGTGCTACCTGAAGGACGCAAGTGCAAGTCAGGCCGGCCGACCAATGATTCAATGGATGAGCCACCCATCGAGAGTGGTGCTGGCGGCCAAGTTGCTGAACCTCGCGGTCAAGTTTCCGCCACTGAAATCCGGCTCGGTGGACGGACTGGTGCAAGATATCAAGGCGAGGCCTGCGACGCTGCGACATTTCTACCAGCGTTATGACGCGATGATCACGCCCACGCGCTTTCTGCAGAGTGCCTACCGCTCGAACAACTTCACGGGCCTCATGAAGAACATGTGGTTCGGGGTCGACATCGACCGGCGCGCCAAGCCGGTGCGCGAGCCAAATCACGTCTTGCAGATCGGATTCATCGGTCAACTTGCCGCCCACAAGGGCACCGACTTGCTGGTTGATGCGTTTGCCACCCTGCCCAAGGGTTCGGCGCTCCTGAGCATCTACGGTCCGAAAGACCAAAGCCCGCCATTCACAGAGTTACTGCTCCAAAAAAGCCGGGGACTCGACGTCAAGCTGATGGGTGTATTCCCGCCGGCGCAGATGGCGGAGGTGCTCGCTGACATCGATGTTTTGGTGATTCCGTCGCGGTGGTACGAGAATAGCCCGCTGGTGCTGCTCAATGCGCTCGCCAGTCACACGCCAGTCGTGGTGTCAGATGTTCCCGGACTGACCGAATTTGTCGAGCCCGGCGTCAACGGTTTTGCTTTCAGACGAGGCGACTGGAAGGCGCTCGCGGCTGTTCTGCGCGGCTTCGTCGACGGCAGTGTCGATGCCGCGCAGATGGGTCGAAACACGCATTTCGAGCGGACCACGCGCACCATGGCCGAAGAAGTGGCATCGGTTTACCACGAAGTGATTGCCAGCCGTGCGAACACGCCCGCACAGATACCGCTGGTCCCGGCCGAATCGATTCATTGATGCAGCCAAATTCTGACATCAGCGCCGACGTCTCGGGAGCAATTCTTGGATAGCGCTGTCTCGCCTGGAACCCGAACAGCCGGCGCTAAGGTGCTGGTGCTGGGTGGCGCTGGGTTCATTGGCTCCCATCTGGTCGACGCTTTAAATGTGGCTGGCTATCAGGTTCGCAGCTTTGACCGCGTGCGCTCACCCTGGCACCCCGAGAGCGGCAAGGTGGAATCAGTGGTGGGCAACTTCTTGCTGGCGAAGGAGATCGAGGCGGCGATATCGGGTTGCGACTATGTGTTCCACCTGGTATCGACCACACTTCCCAAGACGTCGAACGACGATCCGGTCGCCGATGTCGAGCAAAACCTGGTGTCGACCTTGCGCCTGCTCGACCTGGCACGGGCCGCGAACGTGAAGAAAGTGATCTTCCTCTCGTCAGGGGGGACGGTGTATGGAATACCACAGACCCTGCCGATTCTTGAGACCCATCCGACCTTGCCAATGAGTTCCTATGGCATCGTAAAGCTGACCATCGAGCACTACCTGCATCTCTACCATGTATTGCACGGTCTTGATTATCAGGTGCTGAGACTTTCCAACCCCTTCGGGGAGCGCCAACCGGTCAATGGAGCACAAGGGGCGATCGCGGTATTTATGAACAAGGCGCTGCGCGGCGAGGCGATCGAGATATGGGGTGACGGCAGTGTCGTGCGCGACTATATCTACGTCAAGGATGTGATCGACGCAATGCTGCTGGCGCTCAGCTACCGGGGCCCGCATCGGTCGATTAACATTGGCTCTGGCACAGGTCAAAGTCTGAACCAGATCGTCGACGCCATTGCGCAGACGATCGGAAAGAAGATCGTGACGCGATACTCGGCGCATCGTACGTTTGACGTACCCGCAAGCGTGCTGAGCATTGAACGCGCACGAGTTGAACTGGGCTGGCACCCCTCGGTCACCTTTGAAGAGGGACTCAGGCGCACCAGCCAGTGGATTCGCAAGGCGACAGAACATGATTGAAACGGCCATTGCGCCCCTGGGTGACCGCGTGGCTCGAGTAGCGCCTGCCATGCGGACCTCGATTGCGCTGTGTACATATAACGGCGAAGCCTATATCGCCGAGCAGCTGAAAAGCATCCTGGAGCAGACCAGACGTCCTTCTGAGATCGTCATCTTTGACGACTGCTCGACTGATGGCACTGTGGCGGTCGCTGAATCGATCCTGCTTGCCGATGCTCACCCGCAGAAGATCGCTTGGCAGATCAATGTGAATTCCAGCAATGTAGGTGTCAGCCGGAACTTCTGCCAGGCGTCAGAAGCGACCACCGCTGATATCGTGTTCCTGTGCGACCAGGACGACGTCTGGCAGCCCAACAAGATCGCGCACATGACAGCTGAGTTCGAGAACGACCCGGACCTGACGCTGGTTCACACTGACGCACGCCTGATCGGCGATGCTGGATTACCGCTCGGCCTTGACCTGTTTGATGCGCTCGAACTTCGCCCTGAAGAACTGGCACTGATCTCGCACGGCATGGCTTTTCGGGTGCTGATCCGGCGCAATGTCGTGACCGGTGCAACCTGCGCCTTCCGGCGTACCCTGCTCGACGTGGCCGTACCGTTTCCAGCCGACTGGGTGCACGATGAATGGCTCGCAATCATTGCGGCTGCCACTGGCAAGATCAAGTGCATTCCAGAACGGCTGACCGATTACCGCCAGCATGCGACCAACCAGATCGGAATCCGCAAGCGTTCCATATTCGAGAAGGTTCGGCACATGTTCGCGCGACGGGGCGATTTCTACAAGCGCCAGGTGCATCGGGCCGATCTGCTGATCTCCCAGCTCGATGGCGTGCCGGCGGCAAGCGACAAGCTGCGCGATCTGACCGACTGGAAAAAGCATCTCGCGTTCAGGGCAGATCTGCCGCCCAACAGGCTCAAGCGGCTGCCATGCATCCGACAGGAGATCATCAGTGGTCGCTATAGCCGTTACTCGCTTGGCTTGAGATCCGTGGTGCGCGATGTGCTGGAGGGCCAGTGATCGATCAGGCAGTCACTGTCGCCAACATGCGCACCGTGCCGCATCCGGACTGCCCGATCTGCGGCTCTGCTGGAGAGGATGCGTACCGGGGACTTGAGGATTCCCTGTACGGCACCCCGGGCCAATGGAACATGAAGAAATGTCCGCACAAGGACTGCGGTGCTTTATGGCTCGACCCCATGCCGCATCCCGACGATCTTGCGCTTGCCTATCAGGGCTACTACACGCACAGCGATCGCAATGCGATCACACAGAATTCACTGGCCGAACGGGCGCGTGACGCGCAGATGAGCCGCCTGCTGGGCTACCCGCAACGCCAGCCATTGCAGTTCCGGCTTGCCAGCCGGCTGTTCAACTTTTCCTCGCGGCGCACGGAGTACCTGCTGCATCACTACTTCTATTTGCGCTGGCGTGCCTCTGGACGCCTGCTGGAGATCGGGTGCGGCGCCGGCGAACAGCTGCTTGCGCTCAAGCAGAGCGGCTGGCAGGTACTCGGCGTCGATTTCGACCCGGCCGCCGCAGCCGCGGCGCGCAGCAAGGGCCTTGAGGTCTTTCTCGGCGATTTGCGCGATGCGAAGTTCGCTGCCGGCAGCTTCGATGCCATCGTGATGTCGCATGTGATCGAACACGTGGTCGACCCGGTCGGACTGCTGGCTGAATGCGCGCGCATTCTCAAGCCAGAAGGTGATTTCGTGACGATCACACCGAACGCCACCTCTTGGGGTCATCACAAGTTCCGCGCCGCATGGCGCGGGCTCGAACCCCCGCGTCATCTGACCGTGTTCACGCCGCGCGCGCTGCGACTGGCGATTACCAAGGCAGGCATGCGCCCTACCCGGACACGCTACAGCGCCAGGGACGCTGCCAATATGCTGGCCACCAGTGCCCGCCTCAGCAAGATGGCTCCTGGGGAACAGATACGCAAGCTGTCGCGCAAGAAGCCGTCCCAATGGCTGCGCACGATGGAACGCCTCGAGCGCGTTTCGGGTTGGCTGTCGATCCCGCTGGCCGAAGAACTGGTGCAATTCGCGACCAGGTAGTGGTTCAGGTCCCTTGACTGGCGCGCAGAGCTTTTGACATGGAATCCTCATTGCTCTCAATTTCAATTGTCACGTTTCGACCGGATACCCAGGTCCTGGCTGCGACCGTCACAACGCTCGCGCAGTCCTTGCGTGTGGCACAGCTTGAGGGAACACTCTTCATCGTCGACAACACGCCAGCAGGGGAGCACAGCACGCTCATGGATGCAAATGCCATGAGCACGGCGCTCGCCCCGTTTGCTGACGTACGGATGCTGCGCGGGCACGGCAACGTCGGTTTCGGCCGCGGCCACAATCTGGCCATCGAGCAGACCGATAGCAGCTATCACCTGATCCTCAACCCGGATGTCGAAATGGCGCCCGACTGCCTGGTCGAGGCGCTCGCGTATTTCGAGCAACACACCCATGTCGGGGCGATCTCGCCGCGGGTGACCGGTCCCGATGGCCAGCTCCAGTATCTGTGCCGGCGCTCGCCCACCATCTGGCGCCTGTTTCTTCGAGGCTTCGCTCCACTCTGGCTGAAGCGTCGTTTTCAGAGGGAACTGGACCGCTACGAAATGAAGGACGAAATCAACGCGGAGACAGAGTTGCTCAATCCGCCGCTGATTACCGGTTGCTTCATGCTGTTTCGGACTGCGGTGTTAAGAGAGCTGCGTGGCTTCGATGCGCGTTTCTTTCTTTACTTCGAAGACTACGACCTGAGCCTAAGGGCACACCGTGTCACGCAACTCGCGTATGTGCCGCAGATCCGCATCATGCATCGAGGCGGCAACGCGGCTCGCAAAGGTCTTGATCACATCGCCATGTTCATCAGATCTGCTGCCCTGTTCTTTCGCCTCCACGGATGGCGTCTATGCTAGGGCCTGTGCTCGTCACAGGAGCAACCGGCTGGATCGGCCAGGCTTTTCTCGCGGAATTGCAGGGTCGCGGCATCGCGGCCATTGCGCTGACGCGACGCGCGCCGCCGATCGAGCGCAGCAGCACGCGCTGGGTCCAGGTCGAGGACGATTTTGCCTGCCTTGCGGAACACTGGCCCGAAGGGGTCGCCGCAGTGGTGCATCTCGCTGCGCGCGTGCATCAGATGAACGATCAGTCGAGCGATTCGCTGGTGCGTTATCGCAGCACCAATCGCGACGCTTCGCTACGCCTCGCCGAATTGGCTCGCGAGCGCGGTGTGGCACGCTTCATCTTCGTCTCGAGCGTCAAGGCCCTGGGCGAGGTCGAGCCGGGGCGCCCGTGGCGCGAAACAGACATACCGATGCCCACCGATCCTTACGGAATCTCCAAGCTCGAGGCTGAAACCGGTCTGCAGCAACTGGCAAGCGCGCATTTTTCACCAACCATCGTTCGCATTCCGCTGGTGTACGGTGCTGGCGTCTCGGCCAACTTCGCGAGCCTGATCAAGGCCGTGCAGCGCGGCATTCCGTTGCCGCTCGGCTCGGTCGCAGCGCCGCGCAGCCTACTTGGCATGGGCAACCTGATCGAGGCGCTCATGGCGTGCGTGGAGTGCGGCGAAGCAGCCGGTCAGTTGCTCCACATCGCCGATCGCGAGGCATTACCAGTTCGCGACCTGGTGCAGGCGATCGGCGCCGCGCTGGGCAAGAAAGCGCGGCTCGTGAACGTCCCGCCGGCTCTGCTGCAAGCTGCAGGACGCGTTTTCGGCAGGAGCGAGCAGATCGTGCGACTCACCAGCCCGCAGCGACTTGACATCAGCCATGCCCAGAATACTCTTGGCTGGACGCCGCGCCACCCGCTGAGTGAAGGTCTACGCGCGGCATGCGCACCATTTCAGCAATGACGACGCAAATGTCCTGGGCATTGATATTCCAGTTTGCCATCGCCACCGCGTTCAGCAGCGCGTTACTCTACGGTCTGCTGCGTTCGGGGCTGGCCTGGCGGCTGGCGATCGATCAACCCAATGCCCGCTCGCTGCATGTCACACCGATTCCCCGTTGCGGCGGCTGGGGTCTGATGCCGCCGATCTTGTTGCAATGCCTGCTGCTTGGGACGAGCTACCTCGCGCTGCTGTTCAGCCTGCTCCTGTTGGCCGTGGTGTGCTGGTGGGACGACCGCTATCATCTGAGCGCGCGCGCCCGTCTTGCGACGCAGTGCCTGGCGGCAGCGATCGCAATCTATTTCTCGATGCCCATGCCAGGCGCTCTCTTGATTGTGAGCTTCGTCCTCATCGTCTGGGGTGCCAATCTGTTCAATTTCATGGATGGCGCGAACGGGTTGTCGGGCAGCATCTCCAGCGCTCTTGCCCCATCGCTGGCAATCCTTAGCGCCACCGCAAGTGGTGCGGCGCTGGGCTTCTTGTTCTTCAATTGGGGAAAAGCCAGAATATTCCTCGGCGATATCGGCTCCGTTCCGGCGGGGTTTCTCATGGCCGTGATCGGTCTTTACGGCTGGCAGCAAGGACTCTGGGAAGCATGGTTTCCGTTCCTGGTCTTTGCGCCGTTCTTCTGTGACGCCTCCTTGACGCTGCTGCGTCGGCTGCTGCGCGGCGAACCGGTCTGGCAGGCACATCGCGAACACTTCTACCAGCGACTCATTCTGAGCGGCTACACTCACGAGCAAACGGGTATGGTCTGGCTTGCCATGATGCTCGTCTCGGGGGCACTTGCAATGGCGATTCGCGGCAATACGGCCCTGGTGGTGTCGATCGGCTTTGCGGTCGAACTCGTGATGCTCTTGAGTGTCGCTGTGTTTATTGAGAGGCGCTGGATGTTTCACCTGAAGGAAACCAAGCGATGACACGCAAGGGCCAGTTGCTGCAGTTCGCGGCATTCTGTTTTGATCTGTCGGCGTGCGCGGCCGCGTGGGTGGTCAGCTATCTGGTGCGTTTCAACGGCGACGTACCCGAATCGTTTGCGCGAACTGGTGCATGGATGATCATTGCAGTGCTGATTCTTCACGGCATCGCGTTTCGGACCTGCGGTCTGTACCGCGGCCTGTGGCTATTCGCCAGCCTGCCCGACTTCCTGCGCATCATCAGGGCAGTCAGTATCGGTGGCGTCGCAACCGTGATCGCAGTGGTGGTGCTGCATCCGCTTCCAACGGTGCCTCGCAGCGTTCTCTTCGTAGCACCCCTGCTCGAACTGATGGTCATGGGCGGCGCACGCATCACCTATCGCGCCAGCAAGGAGTTCTATCGTTATGGGGGGTTGCTGGCGCAAGGCAAACCCGTCATCGTCATTGGTGCCGGCCGCGCGGCTGCCGCCCTGACGCGCGAACTGTCCCGTTCGACCGAATGGCGGCTGGTCGGCTTGCTCGATGACGATCCCAGCAAACAGGGACGAAATCTGAACGGCTGGACCATCCTTGGGCCGATCCGGGATCTCTCCGTCTGGGCCAGACATTATGGTGCAGCAGACGTGATCGTGGCGCTGCCATCTGCCTCGCTCGAGAGGCAAAAAGAGATCTTCGAGATGTGTGTGCACAGCGGCCTGAGAGTGATGGTGCTGCCGTCGCTGACCGGACTCGACGAAGGACTTCCATTCCTGCCGTTGATCCGCAATATCAACCTGGAAGACCTGCTGGGCCGCGAGCCCGTCACCATCGACAGCCCGCAGGTCGCCGCGCTGCTCTCCAGCCAGGTCGTGTTCGTATCGGGCGCAGGCGGCTCGATCGGGTCGGAGCTATGCCGCCAGATCGTCGCCTTTCAGCCGGCCATGCTGATTGCGCTCGACCAGTCGGAATTCGCCCTTTACCGCATCGCCGAGGAAATCAAGCTTGCTGCGCCCGAAATCGATTTCGTTCCGGTCGCAGGTGACGTCAAGGATTCGGTGCTGCTCGATGAACTGATGGGGCGCTATACACCCTCCGTCGTCTATCATGCGGCGGCCTACAAGCATGTTCCCCTGATGGAGCGCGTCAATCCCTGGATGGCGGTGCGCAACAATGTGCTTGGAACGTATCGAATTGCGCGCGCAGCTGCAACCCACAAGGTACAGCGTTTCGTGCTCATCTCGACAGACAAGGCAGTCAATCCGGCCAACGTGATGGGCGCCACAAAACGGCTGGCCGAGATGGTGTGCCAGGCGTTGCAGGACCGCCACCCGAGCACCACCTTCGAGACAGTTCGCTTTGGCAACGTGCTCGGAAGTGACGGCAGCGTGGTGCCGAAATTCCAGCAGCAGATCGCACGCGGCGGCCCGGTGACGGTGACACACCCTGAGATCACACGCTACTTCATGACCATTCCTGAGGCAGTGCAACTGGTGCTGCAAGCCTCCTGCATGGGACATGGCTCGGAAATCTTCATCCTCGACATGGGCAAGCCGATCAAGATCGTCGATCTGGCACGCGACCTGATCCAGTTGCACGGTCTGACAGAAGATCAGGTCAAGATCGAATTCACCGGGTTAAGACCAGGAGAAAAGCTGATCGAAGAATTGCTGGCAGACGCAGAGACCACGCTGCCGACCCATCATGCGAAGCTGCGCATTGCCAAAGCGCGTGAAGTTCCAGGCGATTGGCTCGAGGAGCTGCTGGTTTGGCTGAATCAGCGCCGCATCGTGCCGGAAGACGAAGTCAGGCGTGACCTGAAACGCCTGCTGCCCGAGTATTCGAGCTCCAACTCGACGCCGTTGACCAGTGTGGCGCCGGGGCAGACGCGCGCCTGACGCAATCACCAGAGATCGGTTCCTGGGCGCCGCAGCTAGCCTGATGCCCGGGCGCCGGCCAGCTGATCCGACAATGCTGCATACACCTGTTCGACGCTGACGGCCTGCATGCACAAGGCCGACGGGCATTGGCCGACACCAACGCCAAAACTCCTGCCGCAACGGCGCACCCAGGCAATCTCGCGGCGGTAGAAACGCTGTTGATCTCGACAAGGAAAATCGTTGATCGTCACCACGGCCGAGGCAGTATTGCGCCAGAACTCTCCTGCACCGTGAATCACAGAAGAGCCTGGCCCATAGATGACCGTTGTGGGAACACCCGCCAGGCGAGCCAGGTGAGCCACGCCGGTATCGGGACTGACAAGCCCGGACGCACCAGACAGCAGCTCCCATAGTTGCGCGATGTCGAGGTTGCCAAACAGGGCCGCCTCAGATGCAGGCGGCGCAATCTCGTCAAGAATGCGCCGCTCAGAAGCAGCGCCGCTCCACACCACCTGCATTTGCCTGTCGCGAATCAGCGCGGCGATCTCGACCCAGCGCGCGGCCGGCCACTGTTTGAGAAC
>CAZZVZ010000016.1:0-17762 GCA_964657655.1 Gammaproteobacteria bacterium
GCCGCGTGATCCAAAGCCGTCGAGCGTTGCGACCGCCGCGCGTGCGCTGCGTTCGAAGCGCACGCCCCTAAACGTTGCTGTCACGGCTGGCACCGTGTGCCACATGCCGGCGATACGCTGGCGCAGCCGCTCGATGGCCCACGGGCTGTCCGGCTGATCCTGATAGTGACTGGAACGCGGTTCGCTGGTCGATCCGACCACCCCCAGGCCACCACAAGGAGCGGCATAGATGCCATAGGAAAGGGCCGCTTCGCTCAAGGGACGTTCCATCAGCAACACGCTGCCTGGTCGAAACGTGTGAGCACCCTGACCTGACAGTGCTGCTCCCATGGCACCACCACACCACAGCAAGGCATCGGCCGCGATCACGCTGCCGTCAGCACAGGTCACGCAAGAATGTGACGCATCGATTTGCACCACTTCCGCAGTGATGCGCTCGGCCGCGCTTTCTGCCAGCAGCGCGCCAAGCAGTGACGCGGTTTCGACCCAACCTGCCTCGGGCAGATACAAGGCACTGTGCCACTCGCCCAACAGACCAAGTTCCGCTTCGACGGTGCGCCATTCGAATGGCGCGTCAAGAGGCAGCTGCTGCTGCCAGCGCTCGCGGGTCGCGAGATCGGGGACCGGTCGCAATACGCCGCGCCCATGGCCGATCTGGTGGCCCCGCAGCAGCAGCTCATCGATGAGACCAAAGGTAAAGCGCGCCGCCTGAAACCCACCGGCGACGACCTTGCCGGCGGTGCCTCTGACCGGATTGATGAGGGCGGTCGGCACACGGCTGGCCGTGCCCGACGTGCTTGCGATCAGGGTGACGCGCGCGCCTGCCTGATGTGCAAAATAGGCGGCGCTGGTGCCGGCGATACCGGCCCCGACAATCAACACGTGGGCCGGCGCTGCCATGCTGTTCAGGCGCCTGGCATTTCTTCAGGACGCATGTGCGGGAACAGCAGTACGTCACGGATATGCGGTACGTCGGCGAGCAGCATGACCAGACGGTCAACACCGATGCCGCAGCCCCCGGTGGGTGGCATGCCGTATTCGAGCGCGCGGATGTAATCGGCATCGTAGTACATCGCCTCCTCGTCGCCGGCATCCTTGGCAGACACCTGCGCGCGAAAGCGTTCGGCCTGGTCCTCTGGATCATTGAGTTCCGAGAAGCCATTAGCGATCTCGCGCCCCATCATGAACAGCTCGAAGCGTTCGGTGATGCCTGGGCGCGTATCCGACAGGCGCGCCAGGGGCGAGACCTCGACCGGATAGTCGATGATGAAAGTCGGCTGCCACAGCAGCGATTCAGCAACTTCTTCGAACAGCGCCAGCTGCAGCGCGCCCACGCCTGCATGAAGGAGCGGCGCCTGATCGACATTGACCTTCATGCCTTTGAGGGTGGTGCGCAGAAAGTTCTCGTCTGCAAGCGGCTGGCCGACAAATCGCGGCGCATATTTCTCGATAGCCCCGACAATCGTGAGGCGCTCGAAGGCTGGTCCGAAGTCGATCTCACGCCCCTGATAGCTCACCTTGGTGGTACCGCGCGCGGCCAGGGCGCAGCAGCGCAGGCACTCTTCGACGAAATCCATCAGCCAGTGATAATCGGTGTAGGCCGCGTAGAACTCGAGCATGGTGAATTCGGGATTGTGGCGCGGCGACGTACCTTCGTTGCGGAAGTTGCGATTGATCTCGAAGACACGGTCGAAACCTCCGACCACCAGGCGCTTTAGATACAGCTCGGGTGCGATACGCAGGAACATCTGCATGTCGAGCGCGTTGTGATGGGTCTTGAAGGGACGTGCGGCAGCGCCACCTGGAATCGGATGCAGCATCGGCGTTTCGACTTCGAGAAAAGCGTGGCCTGCGAAGAAACGGCGCAGCTCGGCAATGATGCTTGAACGCGTCAAGAATGCCTTTCTTGTCTCGTCGTCGGCGATCAGGCCGAGATAGCGCTGGCGGTACTTGATCTCCTGGTCGGCCAGGCCGTGGAACTTGTCGGGAAGAGGGCGCAGCGACTTGACCAGGAGGCGCAGGCGCGTCACCTTGATGGTCAATTCGCCCGTGCGCGTCTTGAACATCGAGCCCTCCACGCCGAGGATGTCGCCCAGATCGAACTTCTTGAAAGCGGCGTAAACCTCCTCGCCGACTGATTCCTGCTGCACGTAAATCTGCATCGTGCTGCCGTTGTCCTTGAGCGATGCGAAGCTGGCCTTGCCCATGCCACGGCGCAACATCATGCGGCCAGCGAGCTTGACCACATGGTTCAAAGCTTCGAGGTCGTCCGGCTCCTTGCCATCGAACTCGGCGTGCAGCGCGGCAGCACTGCTATCGGGCTTGAAGTCGTTGGGAAAGGCGGGACCCGCCGCGCGCAGTGACGCAAGCTTGAGGCGCCGCTCAGCGATGATCTTGTTCTCGTCTGGGGGCAGGCTGTCATCCATGGGATTCTTTTGGTTTGAAACGTTCATGCGTCGCGCACATCCGCGATCGGGTTCTGACCGAAATCGGGGCGCTCGAGGTAAGCCAGTACGCGCCTGGCCGCATCCTCGGCCGAGCTCAGTTCACCTTTGGCCTTCATCTCGACAAAGCGCGACAGGTCTGGAAACGCCGCCGCGTCCGCCCCGCGTACGCCCGCTTGCATGTCGGTATCGATCACGCCGGGTGCGAGCGATACGAAGCGTGCCGGATTGGTGTTGCCCTGTTCGTCGAGCTGCGCGCAGCGTGTTGCCATGTCGAGCGCCGCCTTGCTGGTGCAATAGGCAGCCCAGCCGGCAATCGGACGGCGCGCGGCGCCTGAGGAAATATTGATGACACGGCGCGCGCCCGCAAAGCCCTTGGTCACGGCCAGGAACTGTGCGGTGAAGATCATGGCCGCCAGCAGATTGAGATTGAGCAGGTGCGACATCTCGCCAGCATTGAGCACCTCGCTCTTGTCGACCGGGCCAAGCGAGCCGGCATTGTTGATCAGCGTATAGCGTGCTGCATCACCTGGCAGCTGATCGCAGATGCTGACTGCCAGTTCCTCGGTGACATTGGGTTCGGACAGATCGCTCAGGTAGTAATCGAGCCACGCGTTGCTCTCCTTTGCAGCGCGCGCCAGCGCATCGTTCTTCGAGCGCGCCACGCAGATCAGACGCGTGTCGGCGCCAAGCAGCTGTGATGCCAGTGCCGCACCCAGGCCGCGCGATGCACCTGTCAGGATTACCACGTGTTCGGTCATCGTCAGACTCCCTGTTTCAGGCTCGCGGCGATGAACGGGTCGAGGTCGCCATCGAGCACTTTCTGCGTGTTGGAGATTTCAACGTTGGTGCGTAGATCCTTGATGCGTGACTGGTCCAGCACGTAGCTCCTGATCTGGTGACCCCAGCCGACGTCGGTTTTCGAGGCTTCCAGCTTGTCCTGCTCGGCCTGGCGCTTGCGCATCTCGAGTTCGAACAGGCGCGACTTCAGCATGGCCATGGCCTCGGCACGGTTTCTGTGCTGTGATCGATCGTTCTGACATTGCACCACGATGCCGGTCGGCAGGTGCGTGATGCGGATTGCCGAATCGGTCTTGTTGATGTGCTGGCCACCGGCACCCGAGGCACGAAAGGTGTCAATGCGCAGATCCGCCGGGTTGATGTCGACTTCGATCGAGTCGTCGACTTCCGGATACACGAACACGCTGGCAAACGAGGTATGGCGTCCGCCTGAAGAATCGAACGGCGATTTGCGCACCAGGCGATGCACGCCGGTTTCGGTGCGCAGATAACCATAGGCGTATTCGCCCGTGATCTTGAGCGTGGCGCTCTTGATTCCGGCAGTTTCGCCGTCTGACTGCTCAAGCAGTTCAGCCTTGAAGCCCTTGCGTTCCGCATAGCGCAGATACTGGCGCTCCAGCATCGAGGCCCAGTCCTGGGCTTCGGTGCCGCCGGCGCCGGCCTGAATGTCGAGAAAGCAGTTGAATGGGTCGGCAGGATTGGCGAACATGCGCCGAAACTCCATGCCCTCGACCAGGGCGCGCAAAGCACCGGTATCGGTCTCGACGGCAACCAGCGTGTCGTCGTCTGCTTCTTCCTTGGCCATGTCGAACAGTTCGCGTGCATCCTTCAAGCCTGCTTCGAGGCGCCTTAGGTTCTGCACGATCTCTTCGAGGCTCTTCTTTTCGCGACCCAGTTCCTGGGCTCGCTTTGCGTCGTCCCAGACCTTGGGGTCTTCGAGGGATTGTTCGACTTCGATTAAGCGATTGGCCTTGGTATCGAAGTCAAAGATACCTCCGCAACTCGAGGGCGCGAGTGTGCAGGTCGCCAAGTGTCGAGTCGATCAGGTTCTGGCGTTCAGCTTCCATGATGGGGTGCTTCGTTTTCTGTGGTTCTCTGGAGCCTGAAATTATAACCTGCGCACCGGCGGCTACGGCGTCATATGCGAGTGCATGATGACTGCTGCTAGGGGTCGACCTGGTGCGCAATCATGAGCTGGATGCGGCTCACGCCGTTGTAGCTGTCGGCAGCGAGGCGGTACACGAGGCGCGCCTTGGCGCCAAGCGATGCCACCTGGTTGAACCAGATGGCGTCGAACACCAGCTGTCCTGGCAACAGGCGCAGCTGCAGCTTGGTGTGCTTGTCCTTCAGGATGCGCTGCGAGACGACCGCGAAATCGTCGCAGAACTGGGGCGCTGCGAAGCCCTGGCCCCATACCGCGGCGTCGAGTTCTGCGACCAGCTGGACCGAAAGCGGCATGTGCGCCAGCGAACCGTCGGTCTCGATCACGCGCTGCATCAGGGCCGGTTCCATGAAATGGCTGACGGCGCGCTCGAGTGCCCCGGAAAACGCCGGCAGCGCAGCCTGTTCGATCGTCAGGCCCGCCGCCATGGCATGGCCGCCGAACTGCAGCACCAGATGCGGGTCGCGTTTGACCAGAAGGTCGAGCACATCGCGCAGATGCACGCCCTCGATCGAGCGTCCCGAGCCGCGCCAGCGGCCGCCATCCACCGGTGCGAAGGCGACCGTCGGGCGATGAAAGCGTTCTTTCAGGCGACCGGCCAGAATGCCGACCACGCCTTGATGCCAGCTAGGATCGAACACGCAGATGGCACTCTTTTCGGCCAGGGCGCTGTCGAGCTCAAGACTGGCAAGCGCGCTCAAGGCCCGCTCTTCCATTTCGGCGCCAATCACGCGCCGTTCATCGTTGATGGCCGACAGGCGTGCAGCAAGCCCTGCTGCCTCGTCGCGATCGTCGGTGACAAGGCAGGCGATGCCAAGTGACATGTCGGCAAGGCGCCCTGCGGCATTGATGCGCGGGCCGATGGCAAATCCCAGATCACGCGCGCTGGCACTTCTTGGCTCGCGTGCGGCGATGCGAAACAGCGCGGCCACGCCGGCCTGTATGCGGCCCTCCCGTATCCGCTTGAGACCCTCGGCCACCAGCAGCCGGTTGTTGCCGTCCAGCCGCACCACGTCTGCGACGGTGCCAAGTGCAACCAGATCGAGCAGGACGTCCAGGCGCGGCTGCGAGCGTTGATCAAAGTGCTGACGCGCGCGCAGTTCAGCGCGCAGGGCCAGCAGGACGTAGAACATCACGCCCACCCCTGCCAGATGCTTGCTCATAAAGCCGCAGCCCGGCTGGTTGGGATTGACGATGGCTGCCGCGTGCGGGAGTTGGGGGCCGGGCAGATGATGATCGGTGATGATCAGCTCGATGCCGAGTTCTTCTGCGCGCGTGGCGCCCGCCACGCTGGCAATGCCGTTGTCGACCGTGACGATCAGATCGGGTGCAAAGCGTTCGGCTGCAATGTCGACGATCTCGGGCGTGAGGCCATAGCCGGTCTCGAAGCGATTAGGCACCAGATAATTGACCTCGGCGCCGAGTGCCTTGAGACCGCGCACGGCGACGGCGCAAGCGCTGGCACCGTCGCAGTCATAGTCAGCGATGACAAGGATCTGCGCGCCTGCCTCAATCGCGTCCGCCAATACGCCTGCAGCACTGGCTGCATTGGTCAGACTCGCAGGATCAAGCAGGCGCTCCAGACGGTAGTCGAGCTGGCCCGGACTTTCCACACCGCGCGAGGCATACAGCCTTGCCAGCAAGGGTGCAAAGCCGGCCGCCAGCAGGCGCGCTTCGGCCGCCTGATCGACTCTTCGTTGGACGACTCTCAAACGGGCAGACTCCGTTGTCTTCGCTTCACTCTGGCAGGTCAAGCAGTTCGGTGGCCTTGCCACGACGCCAGAATTTGTAAAGATCAGAGCGCTTGACGGTCACTTCGCGCAGCCAGTTCGCGCCTGTGAGGATCACGTTCAGCTGGCCGATTTCGCCGGCTCTAAGCGCATTAAGGTGGCTCATCAGTCGTTGATCAATCGCTTGCAGTGCAATCCGAAAACTGCTCCAGTCTTCCTCGAAGTAGAACGCGGTGAGCTGTGTCGCGGCGTCGAGATGGGCGGAGCAGCCGGTCTCGAGCGGCCAGCTTGAGACCCAGCGCGGCATGCCCTTGATGCTGACATACGAAAGTGGCGCCGCACCCGTGATCGCAGCGTCGCCGGACAGCCAAAGACTGCTCAGCGCCAGGCGGCCCTCGTTCTCGCGTGCATCGTTGACCGGATGCTGATGCAGCACCATCTGGATTTCGGTACTGATGCGCCGCCAGCTGCGCGCCGCCTCGCCTTGTGGCAGCCATGGCAGCACTTCCTCGTGCAAGGCCATCTCGGGCAGCGCGCCGCGCAGGGTCATGCCTGCAGGCAGATCTGCCAGCCAGTGGACGGCATCGCCACCCGCCAGTGCAATGCCTGCATCGGCAAGCAGCGGCTGTAGCGTCTCGAGCAGTAGGCAATGCTCGCTGTCGGACAGCACGAGCGCTTCAGGATCAGCCAGTGACAGGCCGTGCTGGCCGATGGCCAGATGGACCGGCTGCAGCAGCACCCGACCGCGCCCGGGCGTGAGCGGGACATCGAATGCGCGGCTCCAACCAAGCGCAGGGTTGGGCGCGTCCTGATTCCTGAACGGCCATGCAAGCCAGGCAGGCATCAGATCGCCGTGGCTCGCCCGCAGTTCCTGGGCGCTGCCTTGTGCTGCCAGGATGTCGAGCGCAGGCAAGCTCAGTTGACGCAGCAGGTCGGGCACAAAGTCAGCAGGCACCAGCGCGTTGGCAATCAGGAAATCAATGCTGGTCATGCCGCAATTCTAAGCTTTTGCAGGGCGCTGGCCTAAACCCCGAGCGCAATGGCAGGCTCGATTGCACGCAAAGTCGCTCTGTGCCGCTGAACAGGATCCCGCTGCAGCTGGTGTATGAAGATCGGGCACTGCCAGTTGCATGGCTCGAGGATGCCGATGGCTTGGTCGAGCCGTTTCGTTATGGCTCACCGGTTGCAGGTGTGCAGATGCGGGCAGGTCGTGGTGACGCAGCGATGAACACGGCTGTCTATGCAGAGCGGCAGTTTGAGTTCTTGATCTGGCGCGACACCGATATTTTGAAAGACACGCGCACGGTCTGGCACCTGAGGACTGGGGCGCGCAACGTGCCCCAGAAAAAGGTAAGCGCTAGAGCGTAACCTGGCTGATGAATTGCTCGGGATTGCCGAGTGTGGCAGCCGAATACAGATCGCCCGGTTTGGTGATGGTGGCCGGATCGGCGATGAAGTCGTCGGAGTAAGTCCGGGCGATCTCGACGATGGTGTCTTCGATGGCAAAGAAGGCATCGAGGATCACCGGATCAAACGTCTGACCACGCATTTCATGCATCATGGCCGTAGCCGAACTGTGCGGGAAGGGCTCCTTGTAGCAGCGCTTGCTGATCAGGGCATCGTAGATATCGGCAATCGCCATGATGCGGCCAGAAAGCGGAATTGCCTGGCCTGAAAGACCCAGCGGATAACCGCTTCCGTCCCACTTCTCGTGATGGGTGGCTGCGATTTCGCCTGCAATCGTCAGGTAGTTGTCGCCTTCGATCATGCGCGAGGTGCTGGTGATGATGCTGCGTCCGAACTCTGCATGGCGGCGCATGATGACCAGTTCCTCGGGCGTCAGCTTGCCGGCTTTGAGCAGGATGTGATCCGGTACGCCGACCTTGCCGATATCGTGCAGTGGCGCCGAGATGAACAGCGTCTCGATATATTCGCGCGTCAGGATTTCCTTGTAGTGGCCAGCGCGCCGCAGCTGCTCGGCGATCGCCTTGACATAGTGCTGGGTGCGCTTGATATGCGCACCAGTTTCCGGGTCGCGTGTTTCGGCGACCGCTGCCATCGACTCGATGGTCACCTGGCGGGCGTTATGCAGCCTTCTCATATTGAGAAAGGCAAGGCGCTGCTCGATCACAAAGCGTGCTGCCGAAAACACCAGGAACAACAGCGCAGTCAGCAGCAGGGGCGCTGCCGGCGAGATGAAGACCGATGCCGAAGCAAACGCGGTCATTGAGATCACGACTGGCAAGAGCGCGATCAGACCACTGCCGATCACTGCGGCTAGAGCGCCACCAATCTTGGTAAACAGCATCGCCATCAGCACCGCCAGCACCAGGCATTCGATCACGATGACATAGCCGTCCCAGGTCGGCACGCGCACGAACTGGCCGGCCGCAATGTTGTCCGCCATCGCGGCCTGGATGTCGAGTCCTGGAAAGTAGGGATCGAACGAGGTATGGTGCAGATCCGAAAGAGCAGCAGCCGAAGAGCCGATAAACACCATCTTGCCGGCCAGGGACTCGGGCCTGAAGTTGCCGTTGATGATGTCGACGGCCGATATGCTGCTGTAGAGCTGCGGACCGCCGTCGAAACGCAGGATCGCATCGCCGCTCTGATCGATCGGGATTGAACGGTCACCCACTTCGATCACCGGCCCGTTGCCATTGGCCGACAGCCGGGCGCTCTTGATGTGCTGCGACTGCATGTAGGTGGCGAGCGCCAGGTTGGCGTGAATCACATGGTTATGCGACAGCAACAGCGTGATGCGGCGCAGGTCACCGTCGCTGTCGGGCTGGGTGTTGATAAAGCCTGTCATGCTGGTCTGCGCCGCTACTTTTTCCGTGTTGGCCAGCACGCCACTGGCTTCACGCAGGGCCAGGCCGTCACCGCCGCCGACGAACTGCGGCAGCGACACTTCAGAGGTCTCGGTGCGGGTCCAGTGATCAAAGAAGAAATAGTTCGACGCCACTGCCTTGGTTTCGGCGATGGTGTAGCCCAGGAATCCGTCGTTGTCTGACAGACCGTCTGGCGCGCCGCTAAATGCGATGTCCAGACCGAAGTCGCGTTTGAAAGCACTCTGGATGTTGATCAACGACGTGCGGTCAGCCTCGGGGAACATCAGGTCGAGCCCGATGGCCGATGGCTTGGCGACCGCAATGTGCTGGATCAGGCTTGCCACCTGGTAGCGCGGCCAGGGCCACTGGCCGAGCGCTGCGAGGCTCTTTTCGTCGAGATCGACCACCACCACGTGGCTGGCTGGCCGATGATTGGCAGAGCCGGTCAGTGCCGCATCGAGCAGCACGTGGTCGGCTTCGAGCTGCAGCGGCCAGTGCTTGATCTCGGCGATGCCAAAGAAGATCGCGAACAGGACGCCGGCCAGCACGAACCAGCGCGAATAGCGCTGGAAGGTGTGCTCGAAGAGGTGGTGTCGGGCCATGTTATATGGGCTAGAGGATGAAGATTTCCGCGCGCCGGTTCTTGGCCTCGGGCGTATTGCCAGGCGTGGGCACCACCGGGTTCTTGCTGCCGAAATACTGCACCGTGATGTGACCCAGCTGCGCATCGAATTTGCGCATTGCGGCTTCGATCACCCGGGCGCGTTCCGCCGACAGGTGTTCGTTGCGAATCTCGGTGCCGCTTGCGTCGGCGTAACCGAAGATGGTGATTTCGGTGGGCTTGCGTTCGCGCGCGACGCGCAGCACCTCGGGCAGCTGGGCGCGCGACTCGGCGGTCAGTTCACTGGTGCCAAGGCCGAAGTAGAGAATGAAGCTGCGCGGCTTGCTGGGCTGTGCTGCAATCAGGGCCGAGTAGTTCGACGTCAGCACCTGTTCGCCAATGAACTGGTCGGCCGAGGGCGTGGTATCGACGTGCCTGACGGTGGTCGCGGTATAGGCCTTGTCGACCACATGCGAGCCCTGCGGTGTCGTCACCGTGATCTTGCCGACGTTGCCATCCTCGTCGGGCATCAGGACCACGGTGGTTTCGACCGCATCGACGGGAGGCGGTGGCGGCGTGGCGCATCCGGCAAGGCCCAACGCCACGAGCCCGACACAGGCGAATGCAAGGGCTCTCACTCTATTCGTCCGCCTTGACCAGGAAACGGGTGCCGCGCACGCCGATCACCGCCTTGGGTGTCGAGACGCTGACCGATTCGGGCGACAGCTTGCCGATCTTGCCGGACGAATAGATCGCGCTGCCGCGCGCCAGATACACGGTGAAGGCGTATTTGGCGTCCTTGGGCTCGAACACATAGTCGCGGATCTGCACGTCGCTGCCGGCGCCGACCGTCAGCAGGGTGCCGTCCTTGAAGACGATGCCACCGGTCGAGTTCGGCTCAGAGATGACTTCGTCGGACTTGTGCAACTCGAAGCCCGGCTCGACGTTGAGCTTGGCACCGTCGCGCACCACGCTGACCTTGCCGGTGACGGTCTTGACGAGAGCCACGGCGTTTGAATCTTCGGCATGGGCACCTGAGGCCAGCAAGGCTCCAAGTGCAAAAAGACAACCAGCTGCTGCTGCACGCATGACAATTCCCCTGATGAGTAACGCTAACCCTGTCCAATCGTTCGCCTGAACGGCGAATTCAACCTTATGCGGCATCCGCTGATGCTTACTTTTGCGGCGCAAGTTCCAGATGGCAATATTCATACCTTGCTGTGCCGGATCTGCTGCCGTGCAAAACACGCGTTTCTTCTCCTGTCGCGCCCCGATTAACGCATCAAATCAAGATGCTGCCGACGTGCATTCGCAATCGTTAACAGAAACCAGGCATTTCTCGCTGCATCCATGTCGCGCGCCTGCAAAACAGCACGAACAGACGATCAGAAATGGACAACTGCTCGGGTCTGCAAGAAAGGGAACCGCGCGCTCTGGGCACAGCAATCGAGCTGTTGAGGGCTTGCCGTTCTGTGGCACACTCGCCGTTTTGCAGCATTCAAGACACCGGAACTCAATCGGTGCAGGCGCGCATCCGTGAATCTCCCCTTCGAATGGCAGGTCGGCCTGCGGTACACCCGGGCGGGCAAGCGCCGCGACACTTCCCAGCAAAACGGCTTTATTTCCTTCATCGCTGCCATCTCGACCGCCGGCATCGCTCTGGGCGTCGCGGCACTGATCGTGGTGCTGTCGGTGATGAATGGCTTTCAGAAGGAAGTGCGCGACCGCATGCTGTCGGTGCTGGCCCATGTCGAGGTGTCGGGCCTGAACGGCGGCATCGATGACTGGCAAAAGCTGGCCGCCGAGGCGCGCACCAACAAGGAAGTGATCGGGGTTGCACCCTATGTCTCGGGCCAGGTGCTGCTCACGCGCGGAGACAGCTTTCGCGGCGCCTTGCTGCGCGGCATCCTGCCCTCAGAAGAGCCCAAGGTCTCTGATCTTGGCGCCGACATGGTGGAAGGCAAGCTGTCCGACCTCAAGCCAGGTGAATTCGACGTCATCCTGGGCAGCGAGCTGGCACGTGGTTTTGGGGTTGGCGTAGGCGACAAGATCACGGTGGCGGCGCCGCAGGGCCAGGTCACCCCGGCAGGTCTCATTCCGCGCTTTCGCCAGTTCAATGTGGTCGGTGTGTTCGAGTCGGGCCATTACGAGTACGACAGTTCGCTGGCGCTGATCCACATCGATGATGCCACCCGGCTGTTCAGGCAGGACCAGTACACCGGCATTCGCCTGAAGCTCGAAGACATGGACCGTGCGCCGCAGGTGTCGGCGCAGCTCGCCTCGGTGTTCACCGAGCCGGTGTCGATCCTCGACTGGACGCGTCAGAACCGCAACTGGTTCGCGGCGGTCAAGACCGAGAAGAACCTGATGTTCGTGATCCTGACGCTCATCATCGCAGTGGCGGCATTCAATCTGGTGTCATCACTGGTGATGACCGTGACCGACAAGCAGGCCGACATCGCCATCTTGCGCACCCTCGGCGCGTCGCCGCGTTCGATCATGGCAATCTTCGTGATCCAGGGTGCCGTGATCGGTCTGATCGGCTGCGTGGTGGGGGTGGTGCTCGGCGTGATCCTGGCGCTTAACGTCGGTGAGGTGGTGGCCTTCATCGAACACCTGTTTGGCATCAGCTTTTTGCCCAAGGACATTTATTTCATCAGCGAGATGCCCTCTGACCTGCGCCTGCCCGATGTGATTCGAATCGGCTCGGTGTCGGTGGTATTGAGTCTTCTCGCGACACTTTATCCGAGCTTTCGTGCCTCGCGTCTCGCGCCCGCAGAAGCGCTGCGCTACGAATAGCCCGTGCACCAGGCCAAACCGCCATGCCCCTGAAACTCGTCGGTGTCTATTCATCTTCGTTCGTGAGGCGCGTTGCCATCAGCATGCAGCTGCAGGGCGTGCCTTATGAACATGTGCCGCTGTCGACCTTTCGTCACGTCGAGGAGCTGCGCGCCATCAACCCGCTGCTAAAAGCGCCCACCCTGGTGTTCGAGGACGGCAGCACCCTGCAAAACGGCGACTACATCCTCGACTGGCTCGATCAGCAGAGCGACCAGCCGCTGCTGCCGCGCGATCCCGCCAAGCGGCTCGAGAACCAGCGCATCCTGGCGGTGGCGCTGCTGGCGGCAGAAAAGGGTCTCGGCCTGGCGTTCGAGCAGATGATGCGTCCCAAGGACATGCAAAGCAGCGTGGTGGTGAGCCGCCTCGAAGGACAGCTGCGTGCAGCGCTCGATGTGCTGGAACACGATGCCCGCTTTGCCCAGATTGGCGAACATCCGCCCGAGCAGATCGATCAGGCGCAGATCACGGTGCCGGTGGTGGTCGAGTTTCTGGCCAGCACCTATCCGCACCTTGTTCCGGCGGCCGACTATCCAAGGCTGATGGCGCTGTCAGCCCAGATGGAACAGCATCCCGCGTTCATCGCCACCCGGCCAAGCAAGTCATGAACCCTGTCATCCGTGCCGTCAATCTGTCCAAGACCTTCGGCCGCGGTCCATCGAGAGTCGAGGTGCTCAAGAACGTCAACCTCACAGTCGCGCCAGGCGAGACACTAGCGGTGTTGGGTGCCTCAGGTTCAGGCAAGAGCACCTTGCTGCATCTTCTGGGCGGGCTCGATGCGCCGACCTCCGGCTCGGTCGAGATCGATGGCCAGCCGCTGACCGGGCTGTCGGAACAGGCACGCGGCGACATGCGCAACCAGCGCCTTGGCTTCGTCTATCAATTCCATCACCTGCTGCCGGAATTCTCTGCACTCGACAACGTCGCCATGCCGCTTCGCATCAGGCGCATGTCGATGGCGGCCGCGCGCGCCGAGGCGCGCGTGATTCTCGAGCGCGTCGGCCTCGGGCACCGCCTTGAGCACCGCCCGGGCGAGCTGTCGGGCGGCGAGCGCCAGCGCGCAGCGCTTGCAAGGGCGCTCGTCACCAAACCCGCCTGCGTGCTGGCCGATGAGCCAACCGGCAATCTCGACCGCGGCACTGCAGCAGAGGTGTTCCAGCTGTTGACGGAACTCAACCGTGATCTCTCGACTAGCTTCGTGATCGTCACGCACGATCTTGAACTGGCCGCTAAACTGCAGCGCAGAATCTCGCTCAACAACGGGCAGCTCTGAGGTCGTGATGTCACCGGGCCAGCGGGCCAGCGGGCGATCGCTGGGCGTTGGATCCGGTCATGTCTTGAGTGCATTGCTGCAATCTCTTTGAGGCCGGCTCGTGGCACTGCCCTGGATCGATACCCACTGTCACCTCGATGCGAGAGAGTTCGATGCCGATCGCCCCGAGATGCTGGCTCGCGTGGCTGCAGCGGGAATCGAAGCCGTGGTGATTCCAGCGGTCAGCGTCGACAACTTTGCGGTCGTCAAGGAAGTCGCAGCGCACGCAAGGGGCGGGCGTTATGCGCTTGGCATTCACCCTCTTTGCAGTCTTGACGCAAGTAGCGACGACCTGGTGCTGCTCGATGCCGCGCTCGCCGCGGCCAGGCAGGACCCGGCGCTGGTTGCGGTCGGCGAAATCGGACTCGATCTGTTCGTGGAACAGCTCAAGACCGAGGCCGCGCGCGATCACCAGGAATGGCTGTTCGAAGAGCAGCTGCGCCTCGCCTTGCACCATGATCTGCCGGTTCTGGTGCACATCAGGCGCGCCCAGGACCGGGTCCTGAGGTCGATCCGGCGCCATCCGGGAGTGCGCGGCATCGCACACGCCTTCAATGGCAGCCAGCAGCAGGCCGACATGTTCATCGATCTGGGCTTCAAACTGGGTCTTGGTGGCGCCATGACCTTTGCGCGTGCCTTGAACATCCGGCGCCTTGCGGCGCATTGCCCGCTCGAGGCGCTGGTGCTTGAGACTGATTCGCCCGATATCTCGCCGGCGTGGCTCGATGGCAGGCGCAACACCCCCTGCGAACTGCCCGCCATCGGCGAAGTGTTGAGCGAGCTGCGCCAAATGAGCGTTTCGGAGGTCGCTGTCGCTACCGCGCACAACGCGCATCAGGTTTTACCTCGCCTGTGAGCGTTTTTGGCCCGGTTGTTGCTAAACTGCGGACATAGAAGGAGGGCTCGCGGCCTCGCACCGCGAGAGGGCGCCTAGCGCCTTCGACGCATAGAAGCCCAACCGATAAGGTCCATGTCCGATACGAGTCCAGTTCGTTGTTTCGACGAGATGTCAGAAGCGCACGGTGCGGTGCGTGAACACTACAAGGCATTTTCCGATTGGCTGGCAGGCCAAAGTGCCGAGTCGCTAGCCAGCAAGCGCTCCGAGGCCGACCTGATTTTCAGGAGGGTGGGCATCACCTTCGCGGTCTATGGCGACGATGCCGGCACCGAGCGCACCATTCCTTTCGACATCATTCCGCGCATTCTGCCGGCCCATGAGTGGGCCACCCTCGAGGCGGGCCTGAGGCAGCGCGTCAAGGCGCTCAACGCCTTCATCGGCGACATCTATCACGAGCAGAACATCGTCAGGGCAGGCGTGGTGCCGAAGGACCAGATCCTGAACAACGCGCAATACCGTCCCGAGATGCAGGGCATCGACGTGCCGCTTGGCATCTATGCCCATATCGCCGGCGTCGATGTGGTGCGCGCCGGGGAAGGCGAGTTCTACGTGCTGGAGGACAACCTCAGGGTGCCGTCTGGCGTGTCGTACATGCTCGAGGACAGGAAGATGATGATGCGCCTGTTCCCGGAGCTGTTCTCGCTGCACCGCGTGGCGCCGGTCGCGCACTACCCCGATGTGCTGCTCGAGACCCTGCGTGCCGTGGCACCGCAGGGCAACAGCGATCCGACGGTGGTGGTGATGACGCCTGGCATGTACAACTCGGCATATTTCGAACATGCCTTCCTGGCCCAGCAGATGGGTGTCGAGCTGGTGGAAGGCCAGGACCTGTTCGTCGATCAGGGCGCGGTCTTCATGCGCACCACGCGCGGGCCGCGCCGGGTCGACGTGATCTATCGGCGCATCGATGACGACTTCATCGATCCGAGCGCCTTTCGTGCCGACTCCAAACTCGGTGTCAAGGGCATCCTTGATGTCTACCGCGCCGGACGCGTGACGCTTGCCAATGCCATCGGTACCGGTGTGGCCGACGACAAGTCGGTCTATCCGTTCGTGCCGGCCATGATCGAGTTCTACCTGGGTGAGAAGGCCATCCTCAACAACGTGCCGACCTACCAGTGTCGCGAGCCGGAAGATTTCGCCTATACGCTGGCGCATCTGGAGCAGCTGGTGGTCAAGGAAATCCACGGCGCCGGAGGTTACGGCATGCTGATTGGGCCGGCCTCGAGCAAGGCCCAGATCGAGGAATTCCGCGCCGTTCTGAAAAAGAATCCGGCCAAGTACATCGCCCAGCCGACGCTCTCGCTGTCCGCCTGTCCGACCTTCGTCGAGGCCGGCATCGCACCCCGTCACATCGATCTGCGACCGTTCGTGCTGTCCGGTCAGGGTGTCTCGATGGTGCCAGGCGGCCTGACCCGTGTGGCGCTGCGCGAAGGCTCGCTGGTGGTCAACTCCTCCCAGGGTGGTGGCACCAAGGACACCTGGGTACTGGAGCCGTGATGCTGAGCCGCACTGCCGACCATTTGTTCTGGATGGCGCGCTATGTGGAGCGCGCCGAGAACACCGCGCGCATGCTCGATGTCAATGTCCAGACCGCATTGCTGCCGCAGTCCGAAGATCGCGAAGCCGAGAACTGGCAGGCCATGCTCGGCCTGTCGGAGTTGCGCGAAGACTTCGATGAAAGCGGTGCGCGCTTCGCGCCCAAGGAACTGATGGACTTCATGGTGCGTGACGCCAGCAACTCCTCGTCAATCGCATCGTGCCTGCGCGCGGCGCGCGAGAATGCGCGTGCCGTGCGTGGCTCGCTCACCACGGAAGTCTGGGAAACCCACAACACCACCTGGCTGGAGCTCAACAGTATCCTGCGCGGCAAGTCGCTCGAGCGCGATCCGAGCGCCTTCTTCGAATGGGTCAAGTTCCGCTCGCACCTGTCGCGCGGCGTGATGATCGGCACCATGCTCAAGGACGAAGCCTTCCACTTCGCAAGGCTTGGCACTTTCCTCGAGCGCGCCGACAACACTGCGCGCATTCTGGATGTCAAATACCATGGCCTGGCCGAAGCCGGCATGCTGGTCGAGCCCGCTGCGGAGACCGCGCGCACCAGCACCGAGCCCAGCAACTATCGCGATTTCTACCACTGGGCCGCTGTGCTGCGCTCGGTCTCGGCGTTCGAGATCTATCGCAAGGTGTATCGCGACGTGATCACCCCGGCCCGGGTGGCCGAGCTGATGATCCTGCGTGGCGACATGCCGCGCTCGCTGCACGCCTCGGTCGAGGAAGTGCGTGTCAATCTGCACAAGGTCCGAAACGACCAGTCGTTGGAGACCGAGCGGCGCGCAGGCATGCTCAAGTCCGAACTCGAGTTCGGTCGCATCGACGATATCCTGCAGATGGGCCTGCACGCCTACCTGACGAATTTCCTCGAACGTGTCAATGATCTGGGGCTACGGATCAGCCGCGATTTTCTGGTGGTCAAACAATCTTGAGGTGAGTCGTGGCCATCCATGTCGCATTGAGTCATATCACGAGCTATCGCTACGACCGGCTCGTCGCACTCGGCCCGCAGCTGATCCGGCTTCGCCCGGCGCCGCATTGCCGCACGCCGATCCTGTCGTATTCGCTCAAGGTCACGCCGAGCCAGCATTTCATGAACTGGCAGCAGGACCCGTTCGCCAATTACCTGGCGCGCGTGGTGGTGCCCGATCGCACGCGAGACTTCACCGTCACCGTGGCGCTGGTGGCCGAGATGGCGGTCTACAACCCGTTCGATTTCTTTCTCGAGCCAAGCGCGGAGGACTTCCCGTTTCGCTACGAACCGGCACTGGCACAAGAGCTCGCCCCCTACCTGGTCAAGGACGAGGCGACCGGTGCATCGCCGCGCTTTAAGAGCTACCTGCGCTCGATCGATACCAAGCGCTGCCAGACCACCAACTTCGTGGTGCGGCTCAATCAGCAGCTGCAAGGTGATGTCAGCTATCTGATTCGCATGGAGCCGGGCGTGCAGACGCCCGAAGAGACCCTGACGCTGGCTGCAGGCTCATGCCGCGATTCGGCGTGGCTGCTGGTGCAGCTGTTGCGCCATCTGGGTCTTGCGGCGCGTTTCGTGTCGGGCTACCTCTATGCGCCACAGCGCGACGGAACACCG
>CAZZVZ010000017.1:0-17464 GCA_964657655.1 Gammaproteobacteria bacterium
GCGTGGCGAGGAGCCGATGAAGGCCAGGCCTTAGAATGGGGGTGACGCGAGCGCGTCGCACGTGTCGCCCGACTCCTTCTTTCGAGCCTGACCTTGTCCGATTCGAATCCCGACCTCGAGCACCACATCGTGATCGCCACCCTCGGCTCGCTCGGGGACCTGCACCCGTTCCTGGCGCTCGGAGTGGCCCTGCAGCAACGAGGCCATCGGGTTTCGATTGCCACCAGTGCCGATTACGAGGAGCGGATCGCAGCTGCGGGACTGGGCTTTCGCCATATGCGCCCTGACATGCCGGATCCTTCCGCGTACAGGGAGCTGATGGACCGGCGCGACGGCCCGGAAGCGATCTTGCGCCATGTGATTGCCGACATCGGCACCAGCTATCAGGATCTCGCCATTGCCTGCCAAGGCGCCACCGCGCTGATCAGCTCGCAGGTGGCCATGGCCGCGCCGATCTATGCCGAAGCAAGCGGGCTGCCGTGGGCCTCGGCCGTGCTGCAGCCGATGGGTTTCATGTCGGCCTACGACCCGGCGGTCATCCCGCAGGCCAGACGACTGAGCGCACTGCTGCATGGACTCGGTCCGCTGTTCGGCAAGCCACTGGTCGCCGCGGCGCGCCGCGCCACCGAGCGCTGGTGCGGCCCGATCGACGATTTACGCGATTCGCTCGGCCTTGCCTACTCGGGCAACCACGCACTGTTCGACGCACAGCATTCCGACCAGCTGGTGCTGGCCATGTTCCCGCGCGTGTTGGCGAAAGCCCAGCCCGACTGGCCACAGGCGGCCGTGCACACCGGTACGGCATTTTGGGATACCGGCAACCCGAGCGATGTTAGGGACGTGCTGATCGACTTTCTGTCGCACGGCTCGGCTCCGGTGGTGTTCACGCTCGGGTCGGCTGCAGTCCACGCGGCAGGGTCGTTCTACCGGGAAAGCGTCAAGGCGGTCCAGGCGCTTGGCTGCCGCGCCATTTTCCTGACGGGCAATGACTTCGCCAATCGGGCGCAGCTGCCGCGACCGTTGCCAGCCAGCATGCTGGCGCTGCCCTATGCCGCACATCGCGACGTGTTTCGCGCGGCATCGGTGGTGGTCCACCAGGGGGGCATCGGCACGCTGTCGCAGGCCTTGCGTGCTGGCCGGCCGATGCTGGTCGTCCCTTTTAGCCATGATCAACCCGACAATGCCAAGCGGGCCGAGAGACTGGGTGTGGCGAGCACCATCTTCGCCGACGAATATCGTGCGCGACGCGTGGTGCGCGAGCTCGAAACGCTGCTCAACGACTACGCCGTGATTGGCCGTGCCGCCGAAATCGGCAAGCTGGTCGACGCGGACAATGGCACCAGCCATGCCTGCGATGCGATCGAGCGCTGGCTGGCCCGGGCGCCCCGACGTCCAGCCGCTGCCGCGCTGCATTGATGAGCAGCGCCCGCGCCTTCGTCGTGCAACCTTCACGCCGGCGGATCACTGCTACCATTTCGTCTGGGTGATCTCGAGAACACGGCCAGCCAGCGCCTTCTGGCCATCACAACAATGCAGATGAAGAAATTCGTGGTACTGGCAGGCGTGGTGGTGCTGGCCCTGATCGGCGTGGCAAGCTGGATGTTGCTAAGGCCAGTGTCACCTGCAATGCATGCGGGCGGCGTGCCAGGCAGAGCCGCACCAGCGGGCTCATCGGCGCAAACAGGTGTTGCTGCTGCGACCCCGGCATCCGGCGAGAGTGCAATACCGCCAGCGCCCGGCTTCGTCGACAGATCATCGGCGGATCTCAAAGCGATCCTCGCGGACTATCGCAAGACCATCGTCTTGATGGTCGACGAGAAATCGCTCTCGGCGCCCGATCTGCAGGCCGCGCACCAGGTTGGCGAGGCCATCTTCCATGACATGCACGAACAGTCCGATGCGCTGCTGCAGCGCATCGGCGAACGCTTTACAGCGGCGACACCCACGCGGGTGGGCGACATCGAGGCGCTGCTGGATTACATCGAATCCGACCCGTCGCTGTTCGATGCCGATCGCCTGGCGTTCAAGGACGTGCTGCAGGGCACACAGCTGGTGGTCGCCAAGGACAGCACGCTGCCCGCCATCAAGCTCGACAAGCGCATCAACGAAGACCTGGCAGCGCTCGAGGATATCGAACATCAGTACGACCAGGAGATCAGGCAGATCTTCTCGCGCTTCGAGACGCGCGCCATCGTGCAAAAGCGCGAGCGCTGGGACGACTATGCCGCGCACCTGAAAAGCATGTACACCCGCGCGGCGATCCTGAAGGACTACGGTGTGATCGTGCCCTATCCGCTGGCGGCCACGGCAGGCGATCGCGACACCGAGTTTTTCGGCACCGACTTTCCCGACAAGACCATCGCGCTGACCTTCGATGACGGCCCGCACCCGCAATACACGCTCGAGATCGAAGCCATTCTCAAGCAGTACGGTGTGCCCGCTGTATTCTTCACCGTCGGCAAGAATCTGGGCACGGTCGACGCCAGCGGCAAGGTCACGCTCTCGCCCAACGCCGCCATCAGCAAGCGCCTGGTGGACGACCACTTCGTGCTTGGCAATCACAGCTTCACGCATGCGCAGCTGGCCAAGGAATCGGGCGCCGAACTCAACGACGAGATCATGAAAACCGATGCGGTGCTGCGCGCCGTCGATCCGGATCGCTCGCCCTTGTTTCGCTTTCCCTTTGGTGCCCGCAACAAGGAAGGCCTGCAGCTGCTCGGTATCGAGCATCTGCAATCGGTGCTGTGGAATATCGACTCGCTCGACTGGGCCGACCCGATCCCCAATTCGGTGGCCGACCGGGTGCTGCGTGAAGTCGACCAGCAGCATCGAGGCATCATCTTGTTTCACGACATCCACGACCGCGCCATCAAGGCACTGCCGATCGTGCTCGATCGCCTGATCGCCGATGGTTATTCGTTTGCCGGCTGGGACGGCCACGCATTCAAGGTGCCCAACACGGTTGCGGCCAAGGCGGTGGTGACGGCCCCCGACTACAGCGACTCGGACGCCATCGTGATCGGCATCGATCAGTATGCCAAATGGCCGAAACTCGAGTATGCATCGCGCGACGCAGACAGCATTCGCCAGGAACTGATCGATCACCTCGGCTTCAAGGCTGACCACATCACTTTCCTGAAGGACCAGGATGCGACGCGCAACGCGATTCTTGCCGCATTCCATGATCAGGCCGGCAAGCGCGGCAGCGTCGCCGGCTCGCGCCTGTTCGTCTTCTTCGCAGGTCACGGCGCGACGCGCCAGCTGGCCTCGGGTCGCAACGTCGGCTACATCATCCCGGTCGATTCCGACCCTGAGCGCTACGACACCGATGCCCTGGCCATGACTGAATTGCAGAACATCGCCGAGAATCTGACCGCGCGCCACGTGTTCTTTGTGATGGACGCCTGCTACAGCGGTCTTGGGCTGACCCGTGGCGGCGCCAGTGGTGGCTTCCTGAAAGACAATGCTCGCCGCGTCGGACGCCAGATGCTGACCGCAGGGGGCGCCGATCAGCAGGTGGCTGACGGCGGACCGGGTGGCCACTCGATCTTTACCTGGACTGTGCTTCAGGGCTTGCGCGGCAAGGCGGATCTGAACGGCGACGGCTACATCACGGCCACCGAACTTGCGGCGTACGTGGCGCCCGCAGTTGGCAATGTCTCGCAGCAGTCCCCGGCATTTGGCAGCCTGCCCGGGTCCGAAGGTGGTGAGTTCGTTTTCGAACTGCCCGCTCAGACCGAGTTCCTGTCCGCCCAGAGCAGCCAGCTGTCGCCTGACGCAATTGCGCTCAACGCGCGTCTCGATGCGCATACGGATGCAGGCGCTGCAGGCTCAGCCAATGGCACGCCAGCAGGTGCTGCTGGCAGCAGCGCAAATGCAGCAGCCACGACAGGTGCAAGCGCAGAAGGCAGCAGGCCCGCGGCAGGCGTGGTGGTGAAGAATCTCGATGGTCAGGATCGCACCCTTGCGCCACAACCCGTCATCTCGGGTTCAGTCAGGCAGCGCGCGCAAGCCGCCAATGATCACGGCCTCGCGCTTTACAAGGAAAAGAAATACGACGAGGCCGAAGCGGCATTCACCGAGGCACTGCGCCTGCGACCGGGCTTCGCGCTGGCGGCCAACAATCTGGGCTTCGTCTACTACCAGACGCAGCGCTACGAGGAGAGCGTGCGCTGGTTCGAGAACACTGTTCAGATGGAACCGTCCCGGGGTGTGGCGTATCTCAATCTGGGTGACGCCTACCTCAAACTTGAGCGCACCGACAAGGCGGTGCAGGCCTACAAGACCTATCTGGCCCTCAACCCCACCGGTCCATCGAGCGATTACGCGCGCGAGCAGCTCAAGAAGGTCGGGGGATAGATGAATTGCAGGAGCGGCTTTGGAATACCGAGACGATGAGCTAGCAATCTTTGCCGAACACGGTGCGTCACTCGATTTGCAGCCCACGCAAGCGGACTTCATCGAGCACGACGGCGCGCGCATCAGATACCGGGTCTACGGCGCAGGCTCGCCCGTGATTCTGTTGCACGGCGGTCTTGGCCACAGTGGCAACTGGAGCCTGCAGGTGCCGGCACTTGTGGCCGACGGCCATCAGGCCATCCTGATCGACAGCCGCGGCCACGGTGAGAGCACGCGCGACCAGCAGCCCTTTCACTACAACCGCATGGCCGCTGACGTGCTGGCGGTGATGGATGCGCTCCGGCTCGATCGCACTGCACTGGTCGGATGGAGTGATGGCGCGACCATCGCCATGCTGGTTGCAGCCGGTGCCCCCGAGCGGGTTGCCGGGGTCCTGTTCTTTGCCAGCAATCTCGACCCGAGCGGCGTCAGGCAGATCAACGACCCCATGCCGCTCACGCTGCAACGCTGCTTCGCCAGACACGCCAAGGACTACGCGGCGCTATCGAGCACGCCAGATGCGTTTGATGCCTTGGTAGCCGATGTCACGCACATGATGCAGACCGAGCCCAACTTCAGCAAGAGCGACCTGCTCGCAATCCGGGTTCCCGTGACCATCGTCCACAGCGAGAACGACGAATTCATCAAGCGCGAGCATGCCAACTATTTGGCACGTACCATCTCGAACCAGAAGCCAGTGGTACTCGAGGGCGTCAGCCATTTTGCGCCGTTGCAGCGCCCGGACCTGTTCAATCACGCCATGCTGGCCTTTCTCGACCGGCTGAAATGAGCGATACCGCGCGCACTGATTTTCCATCCACCATCGATGAGCGCATTGCCCAGGCGCTGCTCGATCCCCCCGTGATCGCTGGCTTCATCATGCGGCCTCTGGTGCAAGGCGATCAGGAGGCGTTCACCCGGGCGGTGCTCGAATCGGTCGACACGGTCGGCAAATGGATGGCCTGGTGTCACGCCGGATACTCGCTCGAAGACGCGCGCAAGACCATCGAGCGCAACGCACAGAACCTGGCCGAAGCCAAGGCCTTCGAGTTCGGTATCTTTGAATTGCAAAGTCAGCAGTTTGCAGGTGCCTGCGGCATCAACAACGTGGTCTGGCCCAACGGCACCGCCAATCTCGGCTACTGGATGCACCCGCGCTTTGCAGGACGCGGCATCGCAAGTCTTGCGACCCGCAGCCTGGCTCAGTTCGGCTTTGCACTGGGCCTGTCACGCATTGAGATCGTGGCAGCCGAACACAACATCGCGAGTCGCCGCGTGGCCGAGAAAAGCGGCGCCCTGTTCGAGGCGATTCTGCGCAATCGTGTCAAGGTCAACGGATTGCCCGTGGCCGGCGCGCTCTACGCCATGTTCCCCGACTAGCGGTCCACAGGCCCCAGATCGACCGCTGCCGCGGGTCTTGGCTTGTCTGGCACAGGCGCGCTCGCTGCCGGTTTGTCCGCACCTGACAAGGAGCCCTGCTGCGGCAGATGAAGCTGGCGCGTGGCCCAGTACAGGTCTTTTGACGCCTCGTTCGATCCTGCGGCTGCAGAGCGCTGAAAATACGCGACGGCAGCTGGCTGGTCCTTCGCAATGCCAAGCCCGAACCAGAGGCATTTGCCGTACTGGTCCGCAGCATATGCATCGCCGAGCTCGGCGCTCTTTTGATAGAAGGCGGCCGCATCGCTTGCCTGGCCGGTCTTTTGCAGGCTCCATGCCAGGTTCGAGAGCGCGTGGTGGTTCGCCGGATTGACCGCGAGGGAGCGCCGATACCAGACGATCGCAGCAGCAAGGTCATTGGCGTGCTGGTAGGCCCAGCCGGTTTCAAAATTGAGCTGTGCGAACCAGTTTCTTTCAGCCTGCGTTGCATCATCGACGCGCTCGACCGCGCTCTGATAGAGATGGGCGGCTGCGAGTTCGTCGCCCGCCATCTCGACGTTCCAGCCGTGGTCCTCGATCGCCATGGCGTCCAGCACGTGATACTGCCCTGCCGTGATGAAACCACGCGACTGCCCGGCGAATTCCTGCATCTGGGCCACGCTTCCGTGCCAGCGTGTCTCGAGCAGGACCATGTAGGTGCGTCGCACCACGAAGGCCTTGGGATCAACCTTCAGAGCATCCTCGACGACGTCATGGCGTGAGGCGCTGCCCTGACGTCCCACATTGACGAAGCCGGCATACGACAGGATCGGTTTGGACTCGAGCTGGAGCGAATCCTCGTAGTCCTTGCGCGCTTCGGCAAAAAATCGGTCCTTGGCCGCGAACTGCTGGTCACTGGTGTTGTTCGCATAGTCGTCGCCGCGCGCGTCCCATCCCTGCCAGCGCAGATAGTTGGCGCGTGCCAGCCGCGCGACATACGATCGTGGCAGTGCCGCGATCCAGGCGTCATAGTTGGCCCTAAGACGCGCATCGCTGTCGCACAAGGTCATGAAAGCGTCGTTGAGCTGGGCGTCGTTGATCGCACCTGCGCGATACGACGCCTGGGCGGCGCTCAGACGCGCATCGAGCGCGGTGTACTGCGCCCGGTTCAGAAGATTCCAGGAACTGTCCTGACCCATCGCCTGGGCGAAGCAAGGCGCTGCAATCGCCGCGCGAGACATGACCAGCAACAAACAGGAAACGAGACAGGAGCGCTGCAAACGTGTCATGTGGTGCGAAAGCAATTTCTTGATCAGTGAACCTTCCAGAGTTCGTCGCTGGTCGCCGCATCGACGAAGACGCCCTTGGTGCCCTCGGCCACCAGCTTGTTGTAGCCGGCATCTTGCGCGAGCTTGCCAAGCAATTGTTCCATCATGGCGAGATTATCAAAGCGTGACAGCCACATGACGCGGCTGCTGACCCCCGCCAGGGGCGTCGCCACCTCGACCTTGAGACTGTATTTCTCGTTCAGGTAGCCAGCGACGTTCTTCGCAAACTTCACAGCGGCAGGAAGCTCCGCCATTTTGACGCTGCCGGTGCGTTGCCACAGGATAGCCATGTGTGCTCCGATCGATAACAGATGATGCAACCGTTCCGGCGGCGCCGGGACGTTCGATCATGCACCTCACGACTGGGGTACGCAACCGGGCGATCTTGCCGCAGGCGGGGAAATTCCCAAGTGACGCCGCGCCATGTTTGGTTGAAGGTAACGCGCTTAGTCAATCAAGGGATGGTCATGAAGGCACTTCAAATTACCCTGCTGCTCTGCCTGGCGGCGTTCGCGCCTGGCGCTCTCGCACAATCAAGCGATGCTCGCCTGGAAGTGTTCGAGATTCGAGCCACCGGCGGCGCCAGCTTCGACCAGCCTTTTACGCCGCCACAGAATCACTACACCGTGCATCTCCTGAGCGACATCGATCATCTTCAACTCCGCGGCGCGCCGTGGGCGACGGCAAGCAAGCTGACGGTTGACGGGCATCCTGTGAGTTCGCTCGCCTGGTATCGAGCCGACATCAAGCCTGGCGATAACCGCATCACCGTTCATGTGGCAGCGCCTGACGGACATAGCAGCGCCGACTACACGCTCGATGCACATCGTGACGACGTCGCGCCGCTGGCCGCCAGGTACCTGCGCGTGGTCTATACCGATCCGGTGAGCGGCTTGAGCATGCCCTACCGCCTGTTCGTACCCGAACACCTCGATGCCAGCCGGAAATATCCGCTGGTGATGTACCTGCACGGCGGCGGCGAAGGCGGAGACGACAACGACAAACCTGTGCAAGGCACCCTGGGCGCGACCATCTGGGCCCATCCCGAGGAGCAGGCTGTTCGGCCCTGCTTTGTGCTGGTGCCGCAGGCGCATGACTACAACAGCAAGGATGTGCTGCCCGAATACAAGGGATTCGGCGTGACGCGCAACAACCTCGGTGAGCGCTTCATGGACCTGGCGGTTGTGCCGTCCGAAGATGTCAAGCTGGCAGTCAAGGTGCTGGAGTCGGTGGAGCAGCAGTACCCGGCCATCGACAGATCGCGCCTCTATGTGACAGGACTGTCGCAAGGCGGCTTTGGCACCTGGAATATCAACGTCTACCGTCCGGATCTGTTCGCGGCCCTCATCCCGATTGCGGGCGGCACTGATCCATCAAGAGTCGGCGTGCTGAAAGACAAGCCGGTGTGGGCCTGGCAGGCAGAAGACGATCGAGTGGTGCCGGTCAGCTATTCGCGCACCACCGTGGCAGCCTTGCGCGCGGCCGGCGGCATGGTGCAATACACCGAATTGCCCTCCGGCACCTTTTTCGACCCGAACGAACATTGGTCGTGGGCCTACGCGTATCGCAGCACGGCGTTACGCGAGTGGCTGTTCCAGCAGCACAAAAGCTGACGCCGGGTCGACCACCCAAGGTTCATCTCACCCGCACGCATCGCACCGGAAGTGTCGGCTTGTCGAGCTTCAGAGGTGCCGGCTTGACCGCTCCCGTGACCGCCAGCTGATCAAATGCGACCTGTTCAAGTGCGGCGACCTGGGTGGGCGACATGCCAAGTTCGAATCCGGCACATTCGTTATCACCGAGCGAGCGTGGATCGCGACCAGTCACGCTACCGAAAACCACCATGGCCTCGAGGTAATAACCAAAGGAACTGGCATGGTAGTTATCGTAAGTCCAGAGATTGATTTTTCCTGCGTCAATGCCGTCGTAGGGGTTCGAATCGGCCACGCCGGTTTGCATGGCACGAATCCAGGCATCGCCCACAGGCACCACGGCTTTCAGGCCTGGGATAGCCGCGAACGCCTGATCGTAGCCGGAGCGCACGTCATGCGCCATGGCTTCGATCGGCTGGCCATACCAGCCACCCTTGGTCTCGTAGGTCTGGTCCGCGCGTGGCCAGGTTGCCATCATGTGGATCTGCACCGAAGGATTGTGAGAGCGTAAGAACGCGGTCATCTGCCGTGCAGAATCAATCAGTACAGCAGGATCGCCCGGCTTCTTCGGGTCGAGAGTGCTAAAACCGTGCATCACAACTTCGTCGAAAGGGCGCTGACCGATGACACCAAGTTTGTGTTCCAGATGCCAGTCGATACCGATGCCGGGTTCGGTTTCGAGATAGACATCGTAGTCAAGGCCCGCTTCCATGGAGAATGCCTTGAACAGCGCCGGCATGCCACCGATGCCCTGACCGTTGAGATCGGTGACCGAATCGGCACGGTAAAACCGCACTGGCGATCCATGCCCATAGGTGAAGCTATTGCCGATAAAAAGGATGCTGGTTGCGGCTGCATCGGCGGCAACGGCGGAACCGGCCAGCATCAAGCCGAGGGCGATGCGCGTCGCTATGCGAAGCGCCCCTGCGCGCGTTGCGGTTGTGCTGTTGCTGAATTTCATAGATGTCTCCTCCAAGCCGGGCAAAGCAAAGTGAACCCTTCATTATTCTTGTGAAGCAGCGCGGGCAGAAGCCTCGCTACGATAGCGTAACAACCCGGTTCAGATGGTAGCCCGGTTACAGCCGAGCTGTAGCGCGTGATCGGGCTCGCACATCGCGCACCCAGCAACAGGTCAATCAGAAGAAACCCCAGAGCCCGCGTCCTGTGCGAGCCGATTAACAACACCTTTTCATCGATTCGTTGAGTACCACGTCTGCATTTTGTACATTTGCCGAGTCAGGCGGATGGTCAACGTCTCGGCGAACAGCGTCAGCCACCGGGTACGATCGGCGGCGCGCTCTTAATCCTATGTCGCGGGAGATTACGTTGGCGAAGCGTTCCGTTGCAGCTTTTTTATCTTGTCTTCTGCTTTGCGCCACCACATCGGCAGCAGCCCAGCAGCCAGCACCGCCGCCAGTCGAAGCGTTCTTCAAATATCCAGCCGTCGGTGGTGCGGAGCTCTCTCCCAATGGGCAGCGGCTCGCGATGACGGTGCGGGACAAGGACGGTCGCATGGGGCTTGCGACCTGCTCGGTCGAGGACCTGAAAAGCTGCAACTTCGTCATTGGCACTGACGATTCGGACGTAAGGGATTTCCACTGGATCAACAATCAGCGACTGGTGTTTCGCATGGGGGACGTGCAGGAGCAAGACATCCGGCTCGACGGTACCTGGTTCGCGGCAAACTCAGATGGCAGCGAACTCTTGCCGCTGATCGATAACAAGCGGTTCATTGCAACGGTAGGCTCGGTGGTCAAGAATCACATCCTTGACTACACGTATTCATTCCTGACGGTGACACATGACGGCTCCGACGACATCATCGTCGGTCACGGCACATACACGCATACCGACTATTCGCTCTCAAATGTTCAGCCGATGCGGTTCAATAGCAAGACGAGAGTGCTGGTGCCGTACGACTTTCATAATCCGGCGGAGGCCAAGGGCTGGGTGTTTGACCAGAACGACGAGCCGCGCATCATGACCGCCTACGGTGGACAGAAACGCACCTGGTACTACCGCAGCGCCGGTTCGAATGACTGGACCAGCGTCGGTCCATTCGATACCGAGGACGACAAGGGATCCATCCCTCAGGTCATCGGTTTTGACGACACGATCTACGCGACTGCAGCGACCAATGGCGAAATGTCTTTATTCCGCTTTGATCCCAAGACCCAGAGTCTGGAAACCAAGCCGCTGGTGCAGCTCACCGGATTCGATTTCACCGGTTCGCTGGTCTTTGACCATCAGGCCAAGAGGCTGCTCGGGGTGCATTTCGAGACCGATGCGCAAGGTGCTGTCTGGTTCGATCCGCATATGAAAACGGCCCAGGCAAAAATCGATCAGATGCTTCCTGGTACGAACAACCGCATCAGCTGCAGCAGTTGCCTTTCAGAAAAATTCTGGCTCGTGGTTGCGAGATCCGATCAGCAACCGCCCATCTTCTTGCTTTACGACACCACCAGGGAAGCACTGGTCCGAGTCGGCGCTTCATACCCTGACATCCACGCGGCCCAGATGGGACGTCGCGACTTCTATCGCTTCAAGGCCCGGGACGGCATGGAGATCCCGGTCTACGTGACAACGCCTCCTGGACCCAAGTCAGGACCTCGGCCCACTGTCGTGCTGGTCCATGGCGGGCCGTGGGTGCGCGGCGGGCACTGGGAATGGCAAGGCGAGGCCCAGTTCCTCGCGACACGCGGCTACGTGGTGGTCGAACCGGAATTCCGCTGCAGCACCGGCTACGGTGACAAGCTCTACCGTGCCGGATACAAGCAGTGGGGTCTGGCGATGCAAGACGACGTCGCTGACGCCGCCAAATGGGCCATCCAGCAGGGTTATGCCGATCCCAAGCGGATCGCAATTGCAGGGGCCAGTTACGGGGGTTACGCCACCCTGATGGGCCTGATCAAGAATCCGGAACTGTTTCGCTGCGGCTTTGAATGGGTCGGTGTGACTGATATCGGCATGATGTTCTCTGTCGCTTGGAATGATATGTCGCTCGATGCCATGAATACCAGCCTTCGTGTCAGGATCGGCGATCCGGATGCCGACGCAAAACAGTTCGCAGATACATCACCCGTCCAGAACGCTGCCAAGCTGCACCAACCCCTTTTCATGGGATACGGAGTCAACGACCGGCGCGTCCCGATCGTGCAGGGCATTGCGTTTAGGGACGCAGTCGAGGCCAACAACAAGAACGTCGAATTCATCAGTTACCAGGACGAAGGCCATGGCTGGTCCCATGAGGGAGACAACATCGATTTCTGGACGCGCGTGGAGAAATTTCTCAATCGCAATCTCGCCAACGCGCCGGCCTCCTGATCGCGCCAGCATTTTGCTGAGGAGTGCCCTTCGGATCGGGACAGCTGCTTGTTGCAAACGGGCAGAAAATGATGATCCGCAGCGAGCGAGTTGGAAAGAAAGGGATCTCCTACCCATGCGACGCTTTTGTCACCTTGTTTTCTGCAGTTTTCTCCTGGTTCTTTCTGCCTCCACGAACGCGGAAGTTCGCATCCTGACCTATGGTGACTCGAACACCTGGGGCTTCAAACCAACGGTCGAGGGCGATTTCCTTCCGCGCTACACCGACGCGCAGCGCTGGTCCGGCGTCATGCAGCGCGCACTTGGTGCGGGCTATGGTGTCACAGTGGTCGGCGTCCCCGGAAGAAGTCTGAACTATGACCTGCCAGGAAATATCGGCTCGATATCGAAAGAAGACGGCAATGGGATGCGTCGATTGGCGCTATCGTTGACCGAAGGCGCGCCTGTTAATTTTCTGGTGGTGATGCTTGGGACCAATGACCTGATTCACAAGCCGCGTCCATCGCCCGAGCAGATTGCGCAAGGCCTGATCAAGTTAAAGAAGCTCACCGAGGCTGGCACGGTCGCCTACACGCCGTTACAGAAACAACGCGTTTTGTTCGTTGTCCCTCCGCCTCTGCGTGACACCCGTCACGGACCCTTCAAGGACGATTTTGATGACCGGGCCGTCAAGGAATCGCGAGAACTCGCGCAGGCATTCGCGAGCGAGGGAAGACGTATCGGGCTACCTATTTTCGATGCAGGTTCGATCGTTGAAGCCGAGGGCGTCGACGGTGTGCATCTAACTGAGGAGGGTCATAGCAGGCTGGGAGAGGCGATCGCCCGGGAAGTGAAGGCACTCGTACAACCTTGAGACTCACCGGATATCGCCACCAAAATCCCCAGGATCTGGTTACGCACCGACCCAACACGGTTGATCAGCAGACATTCGATTGAAGAAAATGATCGTCTCAGCATTGGTTGTCGTCGGCATCGTCTATCTTTGCGTCTGCGCCGGGATGTTTTATTTCCAGCGATCGCTGCTCTACTTCCCCCAGCCCCGTCTCGTCACGAGTCCGGAGGCGACTATGCTGTTGCCGGTCCACGATGCAACGCTGGTTGTCACTGTGACGAGAAGGCCCGGTCCAAAGGCGCTGATCTATTTTGGTGGCAACGCGGATGACGTTTCTCGCAGCCTCGCTAATCTGGCGCTCGAGTTTCCAGACGTTTCGCTTTATCTGCTGCATTATCGTGGCTTCGGCGGCAGTACCGGCAAGCCGACGGAAGAGTCCAACAACGAGGATGCGCTGGCGTTATATCAGAAGGTGTTCGCCCAACACCCCGACATCAGCGTAATTGGCAGAAGCCTCGGCTCGGGTGTCGCAATCCGGCTCGCGAGTGAGCGTCAGGTTCGGCACCTGATTCTTGTCACGCCATACGACAGCATCGTCAACATTGCGGCCCAGCATTACGCGTTTATTCCGGTAAGGTGGCTACTGCTCGATCGTTACGAGTCTTTCCGCTATGCGCCACTGGTTACGGCGCCGACGCTCATCGTTGCAGCGGAACACGACACCGTCATCCCGCGCAAAAACACTGACAACCTTTATCGCAGCTTCCAAGGCGGAATCGCTTCGATGGTGGTGGTGTCAGGCGTTGGACACAACGACATTGAGACTAACTCTCGCTACATGGAGGCGATTCATGGCACTCTCGACTCCGACGCGGTTCATCAAAAGCTGGCTGGGCAGCGAATGCCTGGTGAAGCACTTCCTCCAAGCAAGTAGGAAAACAATGCAATAACTCGAAATTCATTTGGGCGGATTATTCTTGATGATGAAGTTAACGGTCGCTTCGACGACAGCCCTGCGGCTGTCAGCTCGAGCCCATATGTCGTTTTCGCTTGGCGGCTTCAGAATCTCCACAGATTTTGATGCACTTTTCATGGCGTCGTAGAAGTCTTCGCTTTGCTCGACCGGCATGGCATCTTTTCTTCCGTGAATTAGCAATACGTTGGCCTGCATGCGAGCAACGTGATCGATCGGGGAAATCTGGTCGAGAGCGGGGTCCTTCGGATCCGATACTCCGGCATATTCCATGAACTGCCGTTCTACGGCTGTGCTAGGCAAATCTCCACGAAGCGTTTTCAGAAGCATCCGAACGTCGGCAAATCCTGAAATGGATACTGCACACCTGAAGGCACCTGGTTCTTGCAATGTGACACCGGCTAGCGCCGCGTATCCCCCGTAGCCTTGGCCCATGATGCACACGCGCGTCGGATCAACAATTCCGTCGGCGACAACTTTCGCAATTCCGTCCGAGATGTCCGACTGCATCTTGCGGCCGAGCTCACCTTTCGCGGAATTAGACCAGAGCGTGGTCGTCAGTGAGCCGCGGAAGTTGACCCGCAGCACGGCATAGCCTTGCGAGGCCAACACTTGCGACCAGAGATTGAAGCTGCCGGTGTCAACTGCGCGAGGTCCGTCATGCACCACCACCACAAGCGGCAGCTTCGATGCGCCCTGACTGGTCGGTAACGTCAGAAAAGCACTGACATCTTTGCCATCAGCAGACTGATAACTTATGGGCTGGGTTGGATACTGCCGGTCGATCCCATCCATCACCTGTCCGACATTGATGGAGGTACCAGTCGCGATGTCGACCACCTGGTAGCTCAGGCCATGACTCTCGCCGTCGACCAGTACCAGAACTTTGCTGAAGTCGTCCGACCAGCCCGAAAGAGTCAGTCTTTCTCCAGGAAACAGCTGTTGGACCTTTTGCCAGGCATCAGTGCGTTGCTGATCAAAGAAGAAATATTTGTTGGAGTCGATCACGCTCACACCGCCGAATACACGTTCGGAAGCCATGCTCTTCAGTGCGGTTTGTGCAACCTGGTCTTCCGGCAAGCGGGCGATCATCTTTCCTTCGGCAAGCGATACCGGTATCCAGCTCACGCCGCCCTCGCCGCCCGCAGCCAGTAACACGTTCGCCCCACTCTGGTCGAAGCCGATGATTCGTGGAGGAATGCTCGCGGTGCGACCAGACGCGACGGTTTTGACGCCAGTTCCCTTGAGAAGATTGACGAAGTAGGTGGTCTGGGCGGTCGAATAGCCGGCGATCGCCAAAGGTTGAGCATTCTCGTCGACCAGCCAGGTGACTGTGTTGGCGTCTCCCTTCAGAATGTTGCTGGCTTCCCCTGTCGCGAGGTCCATTTTGTAGATGGTTGGTGCCAGCCTTTTCCCCACCAGATACGGAGTGGCGAAAATCAGGTAGTCGTGATCCTGGACGTGCCGGAATTCAAGCGGCCCATATAGAGCGTTGATTTGTCCATCGTTTCGTCCAAGCCCATCCATCAAGAAGGGAAATTGACGCGCTGTGCCGGTTGTCGTGTCGAGGATGCGCCCTTGGGTCCAATCAAGGTCATGGTCGCTCTCAAGGTTGAAGGGCATGCCGTGAACCGTGTTGGTGATGACCAGGTAGCGATCATCGAGCCACTGCATGCCAGTGAGCTTGAGATCGCCCGCCGCCAGCCGCGACCGGACCTTGCCGCTGGACACATCGCTGATGACAACCGATTGTTTTGTGCCATCGGTCCGGATTGTCGCGAGTTTTGTGCCGCCGCTCGATAAACCCGCTGCTTCAATCGTTGGCAGCTTGCTATAGATGCTGATGATGCTGTTGAGGGAATTGGCCGAGTCGGCTGCGTTGCTGGTCGACGCGGTTAGCGCCAGAGCGAGCCCGAGCAAACCCGCCATCTTGCCACCGGGCCATGGCATCCGGGCAAGTTTCCAGAGCGACGGACTTTTTGAAAGGCCGCTAGTGACGCGCCATGCTCCTACGCCTAGCAGGGCAAGCCAGAATACCGATTGATACCCAATCCACAGATTCATCATAGCTCTCAGCTCCGTTACATACGCGTTCGACGAAGTCAGGTTGCACGATACGCATGACGTAGCTTACATATCCGCTGGTTCGCCGCATTGGCATCGAATCCTTCCGCATCATAGAAGCCGCCGATCTAGAACTGTCGGTTCTCATCTGGCTGCGAGCGACGCGCTAAGTGTCGTAAGGCAGACGCAAAGTTTGGTGTCAAGCAGAGATCAGATCTCTATCCCCTTTGCAACGCTCCGGCACCGGCGTTCCTTTCAACGGCTTCGGCGCTACGGTAGACTTATTTTAACGGTTGCAGCATCGCCGCCAGAAGGGAGCCGGTACGGAACTGGGGTTGGACGAAACACTTCTCGAATGCTTTCGATACCAAAGCCGTGCGGAATCAAAACACACACAGGGAGTATTAAATGCGGGGTTTTTATGTTTTCGTGGCCGTCTTATCGGCGGCCCAACTGGTTGGCTGCGCCTCCGTTTCGAACGGAACTTCCGGACCGATCCGGGTTGAAACCGTGGCGAGCAATGGGGATGCGGTGGTAGGCGCAAAATGCGACCTGACCAACGATTTCGGGACCTACTCGGTAGTCACGCCCGCCTCGGTGACCGTTCACCGGTCCAGTAAGGATCTTCAGGTCACCTGCAAGAAAGACGGTCTGCCGGACGCCACAGCCAATGTCACTTCGCGGGTCACCGGCAGCATGTTCGGCAACATCATCTTGGGCGGCGGCGTCGGTGCCATCGTCGACCACAGCAATGGGTCTGCCTACAACTATCCAGACTGGATGAAGTTTGTGATGGGCCAATTTACGAAATTTGATCGTAAGGACAACGTCGACGCTGCGCCGACCCCTCCCATGCCAGCGCCGGCTGTTACCGCCGCGGCAGCTTCCACAAAGTAATCGTTACGCTGATGTCGTGATGGCGGCATGCCGCCATCATGTGAACTGACCGATCAGCCTGATTTTGCCGGACGCTTACCGAAGACAGTGACGAAGAAGAGGATGAACACCGACGATTCTGAATCGGCGGCTTCTATGATCCTCAAGGATTCGACGCCAATGCGGCGAACCTGCGGATGAGTAAGTTACGCCGGGATAGGCAAACGAGGCATACGCTGCAACCAAACTACTCAACCCAACGGACTCAGCGAACGGGACTGGAGATCCGCGCCCCAAAAACAAAAGCCCCAACCATTTCTGGAAGGGGCTTTCGAAATAAAAGCCAGACGATGACCTACTTTCACAAGCGCATTGCTCACTATCATCGGCGCAGAGGCGTTTCACGGTCCTGTTCGGGATGGGAAGGGGTGGTTCCACCACGCTATGATCATCTGGCGTAACTTGTATAGCTTCCTGCTTAAAAGCAAGAAGCCCAATCTGGAAGAAGTGAAGCTTTAAAACTGTGTAGCGGGCGTGATTGCAGTCAAACTGCAGCACACGCTTTTACTCAATCCCAAACCACACATGGTTATAGGATCAAGCCGCACGGGCAATTAGTATCAGTTAGCTTAACGCATTACTGCGCTTCCACACCTGACCT
>CAZZVZ010000018.1:0-4401 GCA_964657655.1 Gammaproteobacteria bacterium
TGGGGTGGCTGGTGGTTCTGGGACCCGGTGGAGAATGCCTCACTCATGCCCTGGCTGGTCGGCACTGCACTGATCCACTCTCTCGCAGTGACGGAAAAACGCGCTGGCTTCAAGAGCTGGACCGTGCTCCTTGCCATTGTCGCTTTCTCGATGTCGCTGCTGGGAACCTTCCTGGTGCGCTCCGGCGTGCTGACCTCGGTGCACGCTTTTGCCACCGACCCGACGCGCGGTACTTTCGTGCTGATTTTCCTGGCCATCGTGATCGGCGCGTCGCTCGCGCTTTACGCCTGGCGCGCGCCTGGGATCGCACGCGGTCCGGACTTTGCGCTGGTGTCGCGCGAGGCTGCCCTGCTCGGTAACAACCTGGTGTTTGCGGCAGCACTTTTCGCGGTGGCCCTCGGCACCCTCTATCCACTGGTGCTCGATGGTCTTGGCCTGAACAAACTGTCGGTTGGAGCGCCGTACTTCAATTCAGTGTTCTTTCCTTTGATGGTGCCAGCGCTGGTGATGATCGGATTTGGTCCGGCGCTGCGCTGGCGCGGTGGCGAATTCGCAGCGATCGCGCGTGCCCACTTTCCCTATGCACTGGGAGCGGCGCTGCTGGCCGGCATCTGGACCATGGTGGCGCACGGCGGCATTGCCATGGCGCTGGCACTGTTCCTCGCGTTCTGGATCATCGGCACCACCGCGATGCACATCGTCACGCCGTTCCTGCGCATGCAGCGCCGCTCGTTTCTGGGGCGCATCACGGCGCAGACCCCGAGCTTCTACGGCATGCATCTGGCGCACGTGGGCATCGCGGTGCTGATCATCGGCGTGACGCTGGTCAAAAACACCGAGATCGAGCAGGACACCAAGCTCTCCTACGGCCAGAGCGTCAGCGTCGGCGGACTCGATTTTCGTTTCGATTCTGTGCAGCCTTTTGACGGTCCGAACTATCATGGCCTGCGGGGCAGTGTGCTGGTATCAAAGGATGGACAGCCGATTACCATGCTGGCACCTGAACTGCGCACCTTCACGGCATCGGGACAGACCATGACCGATGCCTCGATTCATGCCGGACTGTTTCGCCAGATCTATGTCTCGCTTGGCGAGCCAATAGGCGACAGCGCCTGGGCCGTGCGTATCTACATCAAGCCGTTCGTGTCATGGATCTGGGGCGGCGCAGTGATGATGGCCATGGGCGGTGCGCTGGCACTGCTTGATCGGCGCTACCGGCTCAAGCTGACGCGGCGCTTTGTGCCGCAACGCACACCTGTGGCCGCCGACGATCCGAATCTGGTCAAGACATGAGGGTATTGCGCTTCGTCATTCCCTTTGTGCTGTTCGCCGTGCTGGTGGTGTTTCTTGCGCGCGGCCTGTATCGTGATCCGCGCGAGGTCCCATCGCCTTTGATCGACAAGGTGGCGCCGAGCTTCACCCTGCCGCAGCTCGACGCCAGCCAGAGCGCTTTTTCGAGCAGCTCGATGCAAGGCAAGGTGTGGTTGCTCAATGTGTGGGGATCATGGTGCGTGACTTGCCGCGAGGAGCACGCGACACTGCTGCACCTCGCGCAGATGAACCTGGTACCGATCATCGGGCTCGACTGGAAGGATCCGGCTGCGGATGCGCATCAATGGCTGAGCCGGCTTGGCAACCCCTACCAGATCACGGCGCAGGACAGCCAGGGGCTGGTCGCGATCGATTACGGAGTGTACGGCGCACCTGAATCATTTCTGATCGACAAGAAGGGCGTGATCCGCAAGAAGTTCATCGGCGCCATCACGCCCGATCAGATCGAGCATGAACTGGTGCCGCTGGTTCACACGCTTCAGGCCCAATGAAGCTGCTGCGCCGGCTGACTGTCGTGTGCGCGCTGCTGCTGCTGGGAGCTGCTGCGCTCGCCGCTGAGCAGGCGCCCGTGCCGGGCAGTGCCCCACGCGCAGGCACGCTCGACCCTGCCATGGCTTTGCGCCTGAAACGTCTTGAGAGCGAACTGCGCTGCCTCGTCTGTCAGAACCAGACGCTGGCGGATTCCGAGGCCGGCCTGGCGCAGGACCTGCGCAATCAGGTGGAGGAACTGGCACTCAAGGGCATGAGCGACGAGCAGATCAAGAGCTGGCTGCAGGATCGCTACGGTGACTTCGTGCTGTATCGACCGCCTGTGCGGCCGACCACCTGGGTGTTGTGGTTCGGACCGTTTGTCGTGCTGCTGGCCGCGCTGGTGTTCTGGATCGCGCGTCTGGCAAGGCGGCGTCGCAACCCAGCGCCGCTGGTGGAATCAAACGACAATTTCGAAGACGTCATCAGCGCTGCCACGGCACGCGCGCCACGCTAGGTCAGGCCGCCGCCAGGCGAGCCGAGCCTTGTTCCGAACTAATCCATGTGCACCGCTTCGGCAGGATCGGCCGGCGCGCTATTCCTGATTGGACGGATCAAGGCAACCAGCGGCACCGTCAATACTGTCAGAATCATCATGAAATAGAAGTCGTCGACGTAGGAAATCATCGCTGCCTGGCGTGACACTTCCGCGTCGAGGCCTGCAAGCACCGTCGGATTGGTGAGATCGACGCCCGCGAGCATCGGGTTCAGGGTCGTGAAATGTTCGCTCAGCACTGCATGCGCGGTTTGGGTATTGCGCGTGAAAAGGGTCTGTACGATCGAGATGCCGATGCTGCTGCCGACGTTGCGCGACAGGCTGTAGATCGAGGTGCCTGCAGGCCGCAAATGCGCCGCTAGCGTCGAGAAGGTCACGGTGCTAAGTGGCACGAAGATGAAGCCGAGCCCCATGCCCTGAATGAAACCCGGCCAGACAATATCGCCTTCTGATAGCACCAGTGTGTAGTTGGTCATCTGCCACAACGAGAAGATGGTCAGCGCAAACCCGACCAGCATGATCGATCGCAGATCGACCCGCCGCACGATGCGCCCTGCGATCAGCATCGACAGCATGGTGCCGGCGCCGCTCGGTGCCAGCAGAAGTCCCGTCGTGACGACCGGATAATCCATCAGCTGCTGCAGCATCGGCGGTAGCAGGGCGCGGGTCGCATACATCACCAGGCCGATCACGAAGATCACCAGCACGCCGCTGACGTAGTTGCGATCGCGCAGCACTCTGGTATCGAAAAATGAGTCGGTGCCGGTGGTGTAGGTATGCGCAAGGAAGAAGATCGCGGCGATCGCGGCGCCGACCGCCTCGATGCGAATCTCACTGGAGCTGAACCAGTCGACGATCTCGCCGCGATCAAGAAACATCTGTAGTAGGCCGATCGCGAGACTGAGCGTCGTAAAGCCGAACCAGTCGAACTTGGCGTGGATGCCAGAGACCGTCTCGCGCATGTAGGTGGCGATGCCAAACAGCGCCACCGCGCCGATCGGCAGGTTGATAAAGAACACCCAGCGCCAGTTGTAGTCGTCGGTGAGCCAACCACCCAGAGTGGGGCCAATGATTGGTCCCACCATTACGCCCATGCCCCACATCGCCATGGCCTGACCCTGACGCTCGCGCGGGTTGATGTCCAGCAGGGTTGCCTGCGACAGCGGCACCAGCGCCGCCCCAAAGACACCCTGCAGCAGGCGCGCCACCACGATCTGCAGCAGCGATTCGGACAGACCGCATAGTGCAGAGGCGACCGTAAAGCCGGCGACCGCCACCAGAAAGATCTGCTTCCTGCCGAAGCGATCGCACAGCCAGCCGGTGGCAGGTGTCGCAATCGCAGCAGCTACGATGTAGGACGTCAATACCCAGGTGATCTGATCCTGGGTCGCCGACAGACTTCCCTGCATGTGTGGCAAGGCAACGTTGGCGATGGTGCTGTCCAGCGTTTGCATGATGGTCGCGAGCATGATCGACAGCGTGATCAGCCCGCGATTGATCGGCGAGGCACTTTCAGGGGTGCTGGCGACCACTGTGAGCGGTGGCGGGGCGGGTGGCGGGAGAGCGGCCGGCGCCAGTGGCGGAGTCAGTACACGTGCCATATCAGGAGGCGTTCACCAAAATCCGTTGCAGGTATCTTTCAAGGCGCTCGACCTCCTCCGCCTCGAACCCCTTCAAGAGGTCGTTGAGAACTTCGACGATCAAAGGCCGAATAGCCGGATAGGCTGCCCGCCCGGTTTCCGTCAGCGTCAGGGTCACGGAGCGGCGGTCAGTCGCATGAGGTTTGCGGCAGATGATCGATTTCGACTCGAGCCGGTCAATTAGGCGCGTCATTGCACCGCGATCTGAGTCGAGCAGGGTGGCGAGTTCAGCGGGGGTCGAAGCGATGTCCTCCGCGAGGTAGACCACAACCGCCCACTGCGCTGCAGTCAGGTCAAGTGGGGCCAGTTTGGCGTCGATGGCGTGCAGAATCGCGTGGCGCACGCGGCCCACCAGCCGACCCACGTTCGTATCGCTGCGCATGGTTGCGGCGGTGTAAGGAGGCA
>CAZZVZ010000018.1:4411-4820 GCA_964657655.1 Gammaproteobacteria bacterium
GTTGACTAGGCTACTATTGTCTAGGCAGCGACGACGGCTGGAGGGAGCTTTAGCCTGATCGGCCCTGATTGGCAGTGTGGGCCGAGCTCCGGTATAATGCGCGACGCTGCGCCCGTAGCTCAGATGGATAGAGTACTTGGCTACGAACCAAGGGGTCGTGGGTTCAATTCCTGCCGGGCGCACCAAGAATTCTCGAAAAAACGCAATAAAATCAACAAGTTAAAGTTGATACGCGCTTTAGTCGCTTAGGACTTAAGTCCTAAGTCGCTCCAGGCAGTGGCGGCGGAAATCTCGCACAACTGTTCCTGATCAAACAGATCGAATCGGTTGTGTTTCTCGGCATTGATCCGTTCAGACACGACTCGCAAGTTGGCCGGAACATGCAGGCCGCATACCAACGCATGATGTA
>CAZZVZ010000018.1:4830-7729 GCA_964657655.1 Gammaproteobacteria bacterium
CGACCACGTGCAGACTGCCGGACTCGCGTGTCCATGCCCGCGCCTTCTCGTAGAAGGCCTTGATCTGCATGCGATCTGCCCAAAAAGGCGTTGCGAGCCTAATTTGAGCCTTGCGTTTCGCCTGATGGATGGGTATTCCCGAGGATGCCGGGATGAATTCGGCAACTGGCGCCTCCGCGAGGTAGGCAGGACAGATCGGCATCAATTGAAAACCGCCCGTGCGTATCACGGCCCGCGCTCGCAGGTCGTGTTCAGTAAAGCGCCCAGCGATTTTTGTTTCTAGGACAACTCGATCAACGAATCTGCCCCACATCGAATCCCAACCGTCCGCGCGTCCGGTTTTTTCATTGAAATAGGCAGTCCCATCGGCTTTACAGAAAAGCCAATCTGACAGGTCTGCCGGTCTCGATTGCCAAGCAAGAAGAACTGCCTTTCGTAGTTCTTCAGTCCAAGCGAAAGTCACGCGATGGCCGGCCCCGCCGACGTCGACGTCAAATCCATACTCCTGTATTGCAGTAGTCTTTATTCGCAATAGTTGAGCGCGCCGCAGGCCAGTCAGCAGCATCAGTCTGATGAACGACTGGATTGCCCGGACACTGCCGGATTTGTGCCTCGGTCTGAGCGACATCATCTCAACCACCTCCCACTCCTCAATGCGCCGGCTTTTGGTGGTCTTCTGCGGAAGGCGCAGCTCTCCCTTGAACGGGTGGCGGTCGATCCAGCCCCATTCAACTGCCTTGGTACAAGCGTGTGACAGCACTTCTATCTCGCGACGAGCCGCGACCTTGTATCTGCGTTGAGCGAAGTATTCGGTAACCGCTTGCGGGGTCAACTGAGAGATCGGAACTCGCCCCAACAGATTGGTTAATTGCACGATCGCAAACCCGTTGGACTGTTGTGTGGTGAGCGCCTTCATGGGGAGCACGTTCACGCGGTATCGGTCAAGCAGCTGAGCAACCGTCCCTACGAATGGAGTGCGCTGACACGCCGGTTCAACTCGCGGCGATGTCTTGGCGTAGGCGTGCTGACAGAGGAGGAGAGCTTGATTTTCAGGGTCACTCTGGTTGGGCATGATGCACCTTGTGCAAGAACTTCATGCCAACAATAGTGAACGTTCGTCCCTTTATCTAGAGGGTAGCTGTGACCAATCTATGACCCTTTCGTGTTCACCAACCGGAGCAGGGCGGCTCGACTCATGACGAGAGCTCCGGCATTTGATTCATTCATCAAATGGCTGGATGCAAAGTGGCTTTCACCAGCTCCTGTAGGCGAGCGCTTGAGATTCCATCGCGCTGCTCCAAAGCCAACGGATGATTTGACTCGTCGAGGTCGATAACGGCGCGTTCGCCGACCGGCATGGTGCGAATTCTGACCGCCATGTTCAGAGTTGACGGTGTGTAGGGCAGCGCAGTTTGCAGCCAGCCAAAGGAAGGAAGACTCTTTTCTCGGCCCGGCGTGTTCCACGTGGCCGAGCTATATATAAAGCTTTCCTTGCTGACCGCAACCCAGGCGAGCCAGGTGAAAGCCTCGTCCGCGGTGTCCGTGACGAGCAGCATGATGCGGCCGCGGACGAAAAACTGTTTACCGTCGATCACGCACTGATCGGCCGATAGCTGCGTGCGCTGCGCACGTTCAGACTCGGGAACTTGATACCAGGGCGATGGCGCATCCGGTCCGAGCGCTACAGGTAGCTCGTCGTGATACAGATTGCAGGACTTGCAGAAAAACCCGGCCACTGTTGCACTTCCTTTCGTTGGTCAAGACTGCAATATAGCGGTAAGCCATGTGCCGCTGTTCCCTTGCAAGAGGACGAGGGAGTCTGGCGCGGGCCGACGCGTCCGGCGGAACGAACGATCAGGCAGCGTAGCGAGGCGGACCAGAAATGCGAAAAGCCGCGTCTGCGGCCCGGTCGCTTTTTCTGCAAGGAAATTCCGAAGTGGAATTTCCGTTCTTGTCAGCTCAAGCCGGTGACCGGTGAGCGTTGTTCCACGGTACCGAAGGCAATGCGCATTCTTTCGCCAGCGTAATCGAGGGCTTCACGCGCTTTTTCGAGTACTGCGCCGCAGCCAAAGAATTCGTGTGTGACACCTTCGTACTCGCGCCGCTCGACGGGTACTCCAGCGTCGCTCAACGCCTCTTCGAGTTTGGCACCGTCACTGCGCAGCGGGTCGATACGCGCATTGATGATTGTCACCGGTGGAAGGCCGGTCAGACGCGCTTCGATCAGCTGCAGACGCTTGTCCTTCAGATCGTCGTCGCTGCGCACCAGTTGCTTGACGAACCATTCGACCATGGCGCGATTGAGGGGCATGGCAATGGCGTTCTCAATATACGACTCAGTATTGAGGCTGGTCTGTGTGACGGGATAAACCGACAGCACGTGGGCCGGTGCGGGCAGCCCGGCATCGCGCGCAGCAATGGCGGTGGCCACAGCCAGATTTCCGCCGGCACTTTCTCCTGCGAGGGCAACGCGTGTGGCGTCGCCATTGAGTTCTGCCGCATGCTCGACGGTCCACTGGTATGCGGCGAGAGCATCATCCCAGGCTGCTGGGAATTTGTGTTTGGGTGCCTGACGATAGTCCACAGAGATGACGACTGCATTGGATTTGGAAGACAGGCTACGTGCTCCACCATCGTAGACGTTCTTGTCCGCAATCACCCATCCGCCGCCGTGGAAATAGACGATCACGGGCAGCACGCCGGCCTGATCGCGAGGCGTGTAGATTCGTACCGGCAAAGGCCCCGCAGGACCAGGAATAGTGCTGTCTTTGCTGCTCACGTCAGGGATCAGAATCTCCGGATCAGTGTTTTCGCCGCGTTTGCCCAGCAGGCGCTTGACGGCGTCGGCCATGGTCGGATTGCTGCGTGCGAGGGCGACCGTCGATTTTTCCAGGGCCAC
>CAZZVZ010000018.1:7739-17428 GCA_964657655.1 Gammaproteobacteria bacterium
TTGGCCTTTGCGTCGTTCGGGTTGCCGGTGAGTTTCTCATCGGACGCCATGTGCATCTCCAAAATAGGTAGCGTGATGCTGACCCGACCGATGGACGATCAGGGCTGATTCCGAGGAGACTGGCATCAGGCGTACCTGAATGCGATTGCAGTGGTGAGGGGCGGTGACCCGACAGAACCGGAGACGACACCCTTTCCGGCAATGAGCAATTTCGCGCTACTCGCGACACCAGTGTCAGAGGCCGACGACCGTCAGCTGCTGGCTGCCGCGGACTTGTTCGCCACTCTCAGGTCGAGTTCCATGAAAATCAGGTAAGGCTTCAGCGGGTCGGGATATTCATAGTAAGGCGGGCACTCGCGAAAGCCCTGGTGGGCGTACAGCCCGATCGCTTCGGTCAGTCGCCGGGCGGTGTCGAGCCTTATGAACGCAAATCCTGCGGCACGTGCGGCCTCGACAATCTGCTGGCACAACGCGCGGCCGATCCCCATCCCGTGGAACTCATCGGGTACAAACAGCCGCTTCATTTCACAGCTGTCATTAGAAAGCTTGCGATAGGCTCCCGCGCCGCAGATCCTGCCGTCGCGAAGCGCCAGGAAGGCCACGCCCTGCGGCGGACCGTAGGCGCGCTCGAGATTGCTGAGTTCCGTGTCGAGCGACTGGTGTCCAAACACCTCATTGACGAACCAGACGTCGTCTTGGTACCTGCGGCGGCACCAGTTGACGTACTGAGTGATCAGCTCGCCAAAGGCGGCGTAGTCAGCGCTTGACGATGCGCTGCGTATCTCAGTGCCGGTCATTGCCTGAATCCCCTTTCCCGGAGCCTGCGAGCCTCGCGAATATTGCACCGAAGCGGCCCCCGGGAGCTATCTGCTCTGCGGCCGGTCGGATCTACCTTGCGTCCACCTCTCTGAATCTGCGCTTCGTCGGAAATGTCTCGATCAGTTGCCGCGTCGCGCCTAAAGTATCTCCATCGATTCGGTCTGAAAGGGACTGACATGAGTGATAGTGACGAACTCGCAAAACTGGCCGATCTCCACCAACGAGGAATACTTTCGGCTGAAGAGTTCAGCCGGGCCAAGGAACGATTACTCAATCAAGGGCGCGCTTCGTCCCTCGCGCAGCCGCCGGTCAGCGGCACCGGTACGCTGCACGCCTTGCGACGCTCGCGCCATTACCGCTGGTTCGGCGGGGTTTGCGGCGGACTTGGTCAGTTTCTCGACATCCCGTCCTGGGTCTGGCGCCTGGTCTTCGTGCTGCTCTTTTTCGGCGCCGGGACCGGTCTCGCCGCTTACCTGCTTCTCTGGATCTTCATACCAGAAGAGCGTTTTCCTGAACGCACGGGCGTGTCAGGCGCGAGTTACGGCTGAGAGATATGACGGTGAGTGCTTCTCCATGGTCTTGAGCACCAGGAGAAGCATCAGTCCGACCACCATGACGCCAGACGCCATGTACAGACCAGCGGCATAGCCACCCCTGCCACGCGCCAGCCAGCCCGTCACGGCCGGGCCGACAATCTGGGCCGAACCGTAGGCGATCGACATTTTGCCCATCATCTTGCCCGGGTGGCCCGGGTAGTAGCGGCCTGCCATGGTGAGCACCAGGCTGACCAGTCCCATCACGGTGGCACCAAACAAGATCGATCCGACCAGCGCGGCTGCCAAGCCGCCCGGCCAGACCGGCAATATGATGCCGACGATCTGCAGCATGGAGGCGAGAATCACAGCGTTCAGGTCGCCAGTCTTTCTGGCCAGCAGATCCCACAGAACACATGAAGGCGCACCTGCCACACCGATCAGGAGAAACACCATGGTGCCGCGCCCGTGCATGTCGGGCAGCCCGTCGATGATCGAGACGATAAAGGTGGCGCTCACCACATAGCCAATGCCAGCGCAAAAGTATGCCGCCATGAAAATGCCAAGGAAGACGGCGCTCGGCGGACGGTCGGGCGGTAAGGCGTAGGTGCTAGCGACCGCAGGTGAGCCTGAATCGGGCATCCAAAGGAGTGCCGGGACGAGCAGCAGGGCGCCAAGCGCAGTCAGGGCATACCACTGTTGACGCCAGTCAAGAGCAGGTGTCATCAGGGCGACCGCCAGCGAGCACACCGCAATGCCAAGCCCGACGCCGCTGAAGTGAATGCCAAGCTCGCTGCGGTGCTTGTGACGCGTCAGCCAGTTGAGGATCAGCCCACTGCCAAGCAGCATGCCGGCGGCAGTACCGACGCCGGCCAGGTAACGTGACAGGCACCACAGCCAGACATCGGTGGTGACACCCATCATGGCGGTGGTGATGACGGCCAGTATCAGTCCGGTAATGTAGAGCCGCACCTTGAGGCGCTGATTCGAGATCAGCGAGGTGATGATGGCGCCGCTCAGGTAGCCCGCGTAGTTGACGGCAGCGAGCAACCCGGCCTCAGTGATGCCAAGGCCGGCCTGGTGCTGCATCAGGGGCAGTAGCGGGGTGTAGGAAAAGCGCGCCACACCCATGGCCAGAATCAGGGCGAAGATGCCGCCAGCGAGGACTTTGGTGCGCTCCGCAAGAGCGCTCATGGACGATCGAAATTAGTCACAGACAAGAACACCGGATGCAAGCCGAAAGTGCCGTCCTGGGGGAGCAGGACTCAGGGCCGTCAAGCATACTCCGGCGCGCGCTTTCTCGCCGGCGTGTTCGGCGCCATGCCGGTTAACCCGCGATGGGCTCGACCGAACCAATCCCCGAGATCGCCTTGAATGCCTTGTCGTCGACGCTACCTGATGCATCGATTTTTCGCCTGCACCGGCGATTGATAGTTCGACACCCTCTGCCCGGATATCGTTTAACTCGATGCTGCCTGCACCTGCGATGACGAGTTCCAAACGGTCGGCTTGGAACACAGCTACGGCCACTGTGCCCGCGCCGTTGAGATGCAGCGATGACAGTTTCCTGACGACTCGCGCTGCGTGACTCTTCGCATCATTCGAGAAACGAAGAAGATCCGTTCGATGCGAGATCGGCACATTGATTTCGATCTCTTCTGCGCCATCGATCGCGAGTTGCTGCGACGCCGCTGCAGCGTGGACCGCCATTGGCCTGATCATCTGCCAGAAAGTGACGGCAGGAAACCCAGCGCGACGCTGAACCACATCTCCCCATGTGCGCCTGGCGGCCGCTTTAGAACCAGCACCGCAGCAGCGAAAAGGGTGTGCGATGAAATGCGAAACAGGTGTGGTGAGGTGCACCGGGCGACGATAGCAGCAATAAGAAACCGGCTGCTATTTTCAGCAATTTCGGTGTGTGCTTGGGCACGTCAGTTGCCGATATCAAGGTACACGCGACAGATAGCAAACGTCAGCGCTGCAGTACTTCGAAACTGACCAAAGGATGATCATGAAAACCACTTCATTACTGCTAGGTACGATGTTGATGACATGTTCTGCAATTGCGATGGCCCAAAGCAGCAGCAACACGGGCGGTACAGTGCAGGGGAACGGGACCGGGATGACACGCACCCAAGCCAACAGCACCACCATGGGGGTTCCCAGCGCGATGGGTAACGCTTCCGGCACAGCAGATACCCAAGGTGTGGGGAATATGTCGTCGTCGAACGACCAGCCCAGCCCAGCCTCGACTTCGACCAACACGAGTGCTGTGACCGATTCGAATACCTACCCGGCCGCGCCACCCGCCACCCAAGCTGGGCCGGCGAACTGGACAGATAATGGCCCGCGGCGCTGGGACCAGAACTAGTTGATGGGCAAGACAAAAAAACCGGAGCTCGCTCCGGTTTTTTTTTGCGCTTGCAGAGCGCTAGGCCGCTGTGCGGAACTGTTGCGGCTTGGCGTGCGGCGCGAGACTGAGCTCGAACCCGGGCTCGGCCACATACACCTCTATTTCGGGAAAGCGTTGCTTGACGGCCATCTCGAATGAAGTCCAGGGCGTGGACGTGACGCCCATCATGGCGTGAAACTTTTCGTGTGGTGGATAGAGCACCACGGTCCTGGGTGCAAGCGCAGCAACACCGCGTACCACGTCGGATACGAAATCGAGTTGCATGCCCGCCAGTAACACATCGGTGCGCAAGCGCCTGCCCAGTGCCACGATTTCGGCATCGGTCATCTTGCTGTTGAATCCTTCGTTGTAGTTGAGGATGGTGGTGCCGTCAGGAAGCGCCAGATGAAAGCCTGTGTAGGGCGAATAAAAGGGCGCGTTGATGGCGCTGCTCCATGCCCATGAGAGTTGCGTTGCGGTGCCGTGGAAAACTGCCTTGCTAAGCGCCTTGTAGAGATTGATATCGCGATGCTGCCAGGGGAAGGCGGTAATCTTGATGCCGGAAACCGTAATGGTTTCGAATGTGCGCGGATCGATCGAGCGCAACCGATGCGCTGGAATTTTGCTGCGGCGGTTCAGGAAACGGCATACCGAGGGCGAGCCAATCACCACGGCTGCGCTGTTGCGTGCAAGCACGGGTACGTCGAGGAAATGCTCCTCGTGGCCATGGGTCACGCAGATGTAGGTGGCGTGTTTGAAATCTTCCAGCCTGAACCACTCCGCCTCGCAGTACGGTCGAAAAAAGGGATCGAAAAAGATCGAATCGCCATCGCTATCGATCGATAGCCCCGACCATCCGTAGTACCGCAACACTGCAGCGCTTGTCATGAGTGCTCCCGGATTGCTACGCAACCAGCTGAAATGTCGCTTCCACTTCGACCGCTGCATTGGCCGGCAGGGAAGCGACACCGATCGCGGCACGGGCATGCCGTCCCGTGTCGCCAAACAGATCGATCAACAGTTGCGAGGCACCATTGATCACCAGTGGCGCATCGGCGAAAACCGGTGTGCAGTTGACGAAGCCGCCAACCCGCACTGCCTGCAGCATGCGGCTCCAGTCTCCATCGATCGCGGCCTTGAGCTGCGCCAGGATGTTGAGCATGCATTGCCGCGCAGCCAGCACGCCTCCTTCCATCGTAACGTTGTCGCCAAGCTTTCCGACGTGGGTCGGCTTGCCGTCCAGCATCGGTAGCTGGCCTGAAATAAAGACCAGATCGCCGGCCTTCTTGTAGCCGACAAATAATCCAGGGCTGACGCGTAGCGGCGGCAGTTCCAGTTGCATCGCTTTGAGTTTTTCTTCGATCGATTCCACGGGCATCATGCTTTGAGAGGTTGGCCCCTTGTTTCATGGGCGAAGAGGGTGGCAGCAAGGGTAATGATACCGAGCATCACCAGCATGATCGACACCCCGATGGTACCGCCCAGCATGCCGACAATCGCGGTGGCAATGATTGGCGCGAATCCGCCTCCCAAGGCAGCGGACACCTGAAATCCGAGTGTTGCACCGCTGTAGCGCACGTTGGTGCCGAAAAGTTCGGGAAAATAGGAGGATTCCGGTGCGAACATGAGACCGTGGCCAAGACTCAACGCCACCACAATTGTCAGCGTCAATGTGACGGGATCGCGCATGTCGAGCAGCCAGAACAGCGGAAAGGCAGCCGCGACGGTAAAAAGGGCACCGGCGAAGTAGAGCGGGCGGCGTCCAATCACGTCGCAGGCAAGTCCGAATAATGGAATCGTGATCAGCTCGATCAGGGCTGCAATGGTGATTGCATTGAGCACTGTGGTGCGCGGCATGCCCAGGCTCGTTGTGGCATACACCACGACGAATACCGTCAGGAGATAAACCCAGGAGACCTCCGAGAGCTTGAGACCGACGGCCACCAGGAATGCTCGCGGATGATGGATCAGCACACTGAGCACGGGACTTGAAAGCAGCGCGTCGCGTGCTCTGGCGGCGGTGAATACTGGTGACTCTCCGATGCGTGAGCGCATGAAGATGCCGAATCCGACCAGCACGATGCTTAACAGAAATGGCACCCGCCAGCCCCAGGAAAGAAAGCTGTCGCCCGACAGGTAGATCGCAAAGGCAAACGCGGCCTGCGACAGCACAATACCCATTGGAAAGCCCACCTGGACCAGGCTGCCGTAGAATCCGCGCCGCGATGGCGGAGCATGTTCGAGCACCATGACAGAGGCGCCGCCCCATTCACCGCCAAGACCAATGCCCTGAATGATGCGCAATATCACCAAGGAGATGGGAGCCCACACGCCGATCTGCTGGTAGCTTGGCAACAACCCGATCAGGAAGGTGCCCACACCCATGATGAGCAGCGTCATCATGAGCATGGACTTGCGACCAATGCGATCGCCGAAATGACCAAACAGTGCAGCGCCAAAGGGGCGCGCCACGAAGCCGACGGCGTAGCTCGCAAGCGCGGCGAGCGTGCCGTTCAAGGGGCTGATGCTTGGAAAGAAAAGCTTGTTGAGGCATAGCGCGGCGGCGGTGCCGTAGATCAGGAAGTCGTACCACTCGATCACGGTTCCGAGCGAGCCGGCGAACACCACCCGGCCAATGCCGTCGGCGGCGGGACCAGAACCTTCAGATGCATCATCGACCAATTCAGCTGCGGCCATCATCTCTCCTTGGCGAGCGTGTGCCCGTCTGTGATGCAGCGATGCACCATCTGGCTGGGCGCCGTCGCCCCTGGTGGCACCAAATTCCGGCATTTCGGCCGAGCATCGCGGCCGCATAGCCCCAAGCCGCCGGCAGGGCCGGGTAAAAGCAGGTTGCATACCAGGAAACACGCTGGCGCCGATCATTTTTTCGTGTGAACCTTGCGGCCATGCTGTTTGCTCTTTTCCTCTACCCGGGCGTCGAGCCGATCGATCTGGCGCCGCTTGGCGTGCTGTCGATGGCGCGGCGTCTCGACGCGTCGATCGAATTCACCACCATCGCCAGAGAATCCGGCGAAGTCGCGCTCAGCAATGGACTGCGCGTGATCGCAGAGCACAGCGTGCTGCATGCACCCGCGTTCGATGTGCTGATCATCGCGGGCGGACCCGGCTGGAGTGACGAAGCCGCTGAGCCTCAGACCATCGATTTTCTCAAGTCCCGCGCTGCCACCACGCTGTTGGTGTCGATCTGCACTGGCGCCATGATTCTCGCGAGAACAGGACTGCTCGATGGCCACCGGGCCACCACCAAACAGCAGGTGGTTCCACCCGAGTCTTCGCCACTTGAGGTACTGCGCGGCCAACACCCAGAGATTGAAGTCGTCAGCGCCAGTCTGGTGGATGAGGGCAGGCTCGTGACCGCAGGCGGTGTCTCGCTGTGCATCGATGCCACGCTCCATTTGCTGCAGCGCTTTTATGGTGCGCAGCTGGCCTGTGAAACCGCACGCATCCTGGAATACCATCGTGCCTGGCGTTGCAATCTGGAGCTGTTCCCCTCGCTGACCCATGAAGCGTCAATCAACTGACGAAGAGATCGATGACTTGAGTGCGCTCGAGCTGGCTTTGGGGCAGCGCATCGCGCAGGTGCGCGCAGTCCGAGGCCTGACACTGGATCGCCTGTCGAACATGACAGGCTTCACCAAGGGCTACCTCTCCAAGATCGAGAACTCCAAGGTCATTCCGCCGATCGGCACACTGATCCGGATTGCGGGCGAGCTGGGCGCTGAAGTTGCCGATCTGCTGCAATCGGCCAGCAACACCCGGCCTGAGCCGATTGCGATCGTGCGTGCGGATCGGCACCGGCGGGTTCTCAAAGGTGGCACTTCCTTTGGCTACGACTACATTGCACTTGCCGAGGATCGTCATGACAAGCGCATGGAGCCGTTCATCATGATCTTTCCCGAAGATGTCGACAAGGACGTGCATTTCGAGCACGAGGGCGAGGAATTTTTCTTCGTCTTGACGGGGCGGGTCGAATTCGAGGCACTGCTCGAGGGCTGTTCCCGGCGCTGGGTCATGTCAGCAGGCGACAGCGTCTATTTCGACTCGCGCATTCCGCATCGCGGCCGCAGCGTCTGTGGCGAATCGCAGGTGCTGGTGGTGATCTATCATCCGCTCGCCCACCACCTGCCGGCGGCCGCACAGTGATCAACACGTCTTACAACGCACAACCAGGGAAGCTATGGCCATAGCCACGTTACCGCGCCTCATGCCGACCAGCGCTGCCGGTGAAACTTTCGCTGGCGTCACCTATCATCTCGACGGTGAGCTGGTGCCGGTGTTGAGCGTCGATGTGTCGCGCCAGGCGATCTATTTCGAGCATCACATCCTGCTGTGGAAGCATCCCCAGGTGCGGGTGTTTCTCAAGCCCGTCAAGGGCGCGCTGCGCCGCATGATTGCCGGCATGCAGGTCTTCGTCACGGCTGCGCAGGGTGAAGGATTCATCGCGTTGAGCCGTGATGGCGCCGGACACATCGTGCCGATCCATCTCGAGCATGGTCAGGAATTGCATGTCAGGGAGCATCAGTTTCTGGCTGCCACGGAGTCGATCGGCTATACCTTTACCAGGGTGCGCGGCATTTCCAATATGCTGTTCGGCAGCAGCGGCCTGTTCATCGACAAATTTCACGCCGAGAGCGGCCCCGGGATTGTCTGGCTGCACGGTTACGGCAACGTGTTCGAGAAGGTCCTCGCTGCAGGCGAGCAGATCGACATTGAACCAGGCGGCTGGCTGTACAAGGATCCCCAGGTCGACATGAGCACCCGCATCGACAAGCTCACCAGCGGCCTGTTCGGCGCTGCGGGGCAGCTCATCGTGATCCGCTTCACCGGGCCGGGTCGTGTTGGCATCCAGTCGATGTACGTCCATTTCGAAACCGCTGAATAGGTCATCGCCGCGGCATAAGCCTTGCGGCTGGGCGGGTCATGGATTCCAGCCATGCAGCCGGCAGCAGTCGCGCCGCCAACGCTCCCGATGATGCGATTGTTCGCTCCGATGCCGCGGCGCGCCTTGATCGCCTGCCATGGCTGCGCTTTCACACTCTGATCGTCTCCGCTCTCGGTATTACATGGCTGCTCGACGGACTGGAAGTGACCCTGGCCGGCTCGCTCGCACCGGCTTTCAAGGAAAGTCCGGTGCTGCATTTTTCCGATCAGGATGTCGGCGAAGCCAGCAGCGCCTACCTTCTTGGTGCCGTGGTCGGTGCGTTGCTGTTCGGCTGGCTGACGGATCGCTATGGACGCCGCAAACTGTTTTTCATCACCCTGCTCGTGTATGTCGTGGCCACTGCGGCGACCGCCTTCTCGTTTAATTTCACCTCATTCGCTCTTTGCCGCTTCGTGACGGGGCTAGGCATTGGCGGCGAGTACAGTGCCATCAATTCCACCATTCAGGAATTCACGCCGGCGCGTTTTCGTGGTGCCACTGATCTGGCCATTAACGGCACTTTCTGGCTCGGTGCTGCCATCGGGGCGGGCGGCGCGCTGCTGCTGCAGCAAATGGCAGCGCCAGGCGCCGACCTGGCCTGGCGTCTTTGTTTCGGCATCGGTGCGTTGCTTGGCCTGATCATTCTGCTGATGCGACTTTGGGTCCCCGAGAGCCCGCGCTGGCTGTTTAGTCGCGGCCGGGTCGCAGAAGCCGAACAGGTGCTTTGCGACATCGAACGGCACGCTCGTCAGCCGCTTGCCCCGCTTGACGCGAGCAAGCGCGTCTCCCTCAAGGTGCATGCCTATACGCCGCTGCTCGATTTCTGGCGCGTGCTGGTCGTGACCTACCGCAGCCGCTCGCTGGTGGCACTGGCCCTGATGAGTGCGCAGGCGTTTTTCTACAACGCCATCTTTTTCACCTATGCACTGGTGTTGACCACTTTTTATGGTGTCGCAGGAAGCCGCACCGGTGTCTACCTGCTGCCGTTCGCTGCGGGCAATTT
>CAZZVZ010000019.1:0-15636 GCA_964657655.1 Gammaproteobacteria bacterium
TGCACCGCGAACTGATCAAAGTCGAGGGCCGCATCGAGCGGGCCCTGAAAGCCTATGAGGTCAGCCGTCGCGACGACGTGGAACGGATCCAGCACGCAGCGATTGTCAGCAGCAGCTGGTTCGAGAACGTCGCGCGCGTGGCGCAGCTGCCGCCGCTGCAGTTCAACTATTCGTTGCTGTCGCGCTCAAAGCAGATTACGCACGAGAATCTGCGCATGCGCGACAGTCCGCTGATCGAGCGCGCTGAGCAATGGTTCAATCAGCAGGTTGCCGAGCAACTCGGGGTGCGTCTGCCCGACGGCTTCAAAGCGCCGCCGATGTTCGCGCCGATGGTGGTGCGCGACGTGGTGCTGGAGAACCGCGTGGTGGTGTCTCCCATGGCGCAGTACCGCGCCGTCGAGGGAGTGCCAACCACCTGGCATACCGTGCATTACGGTGCGCGCGCGCTGGGCGGTGCTGCGCTCGTCTTTACCGAGATGACTTGCGTGTCCGATGTGGCTCGCATCACGCCCGGATGTACCGGCCTTTGGAATGGCACCCAGGAGACTGCCTGGCGCAGCATCGTCGATTTCGTGCACCAGGAATCGAACGCGAAGATTGCTATCCAGCTGGGCCATGCCGGCCGCAAGGGGTCAACCCAGCTCGGCTGGGACGAAATCGACCAGCCCCTTGTCGCCGGCAACTGGCCCTTGATGGCGCCATCATCGTTGCCCTATCAAAAGGGTATCAGCCAGGTGCCGCGCGAGATGACGCGCAGCGACATGCACCGGCTGCGCGAGCAGTTCGTCGCCTCCACCAGGCGCGCCGTGCGCGCGGGCTTTGACTGGCTCGAGCTGCACATGGCACATGGATACCTGCTGGCCAGCTTCCTGTCGCCCATCACCAATCAGCGTGGCGATGCATATGGCGGTTCGCTCGCCAGGCGCATGGCCTTCCCGCTCGAGGTGTTCGATGCGGTGCGAGCGGCCTGGCCGGCTCATCTACCCATGTCGGTACGCGTTTCTGCGACGGACTGGATGACGGGAGGACAGACACCAGCAGATACGCTTGAAATTGCGCGCGCACTCAAGCAGCACGGCTGCGACGTGATTGACGTGTCGTCGGGCCAGACCGACCCCGCCAGCAAGCCAGTGTACGGCCGCATGTATCAGGCGGCCTTCGCAGAGCAGATCCGGCTCGATGCAGGTCTGCCGGTCATGGCAGTGGGCGCGATCACGACGGCCGATCAGGTCAACACGCTGCTGCTCTCCGGCCGTGCTGATCTGGTGGCGCTGGCGCGACCTCATCTGGCTGATCCGTATTTCACGCTGCATGCTGCAGCGCTCGCGGATTTTGATGGAGTCAGTTGGCCCAAGCCCTATTTGTCGGGCGCCAGCCAGTTGTATGGTCTGGCACGTCGTGCGCGACTCGATCAAGCGGCCAAGTTGAACGCGGGACGCGCGTCATAAGTCCTGTCATCTTTTACCGACCTCCCTCGACAGGCACTTAGCTGGGCCGGTTGATTGACAGCGTACCGATCCCAAGCTGCCGGTCACAATATGGAACAGCGGCCCCTGGCATTCGCTCCTGCCAAGCGAAGGAGACGGCGGAAACGTTTCAGCGACTTACGCAATCAGGGCGATTGATGCGCGGATTAGAAATGGCTTGACGGCCTTTTTTTTATTCACTACCATTTGGTTGTGAATAAGCTCGACTTAACTTTCTCCGCTCTGGCGGATCCGACGCGCCGCGCCATGGTCAGCAAGCTGACGCATGGCCCCGCGTCGATCCACGATCTCACGGAGCCCTTCTCGCTGTCGCAGCAGATGATCTCAAAGCATGTGGCCTGCCTGGTACGTGCACGGATCGTGGTCAAACAAAAGCGTGGACGGGAGAGCATTTGCAGCCTGCGTCCTAGCGCAATCAAAGCGGTCTCCGATTGGGCGCTCGATTTCCGACGCCTGTGGGAAGAGAGCTTTGACAAACTCGATGGTGTCCTTCAGGAAATGAAAAACGAGGAGAGTCGTCATGGCAAGTGAAGCAACCAGTCACAACGCGGTCCAGACCATTGTCCGAATCTTCGACGCACCGCGAGCGTTGGTGTGGAAGGCGTGGACCAATCCGGAATACGTGAAGAAATGGTGGGGTCCCAAGGGCTTCACTTCACCCCTGTGCCGCATCGACTTTCGCGTCGGCGGACGTTTTACCTATGCGATGCAAGCGCCCGACGGGAAGATCTACTACAACGGTGGCGAATTCCGCGAGATTGTCCCTCTTGAGCGAATCGTCTGGCTCTGGCATTTCGCCGATGCCAACGGTAATCGGGTGAGTCCTGCCCAGTACGGCTTTCCTGACGAAGAACGCGAGGGCAACGTCGATGTCATCTTGTTTGAGGACCATGGCAGCGGCCAGACCAAGCTGACTTACATGCAAGACGATCCGACCGCATCCAAGGAAGACCGCCAAGGGGCAGCCGAGGGTTACGCTCAGATTCTCGACAAACTCGCCGCCGTCCTCGACGAGCTCGTGACCACCGCTGGCGCCTGAAGCTTGCCCTGTTGAGGAGCCGCTCTACGGTCAGAAGATGGAGCGCGGCATTTTGCCGTGGAGCAGACCGACGCTGGTCTTTGCAGGAAGCTCTGGCGTGAAGGTGGAATAGGCGACTGAAAAACGGAGCGACTGCGGCGCCGTCTCCTGTTGATGGCAGGCGAGTGCTGCGTCTTTAGCAAACATCGCGGGCAGCGCCGATCAGGCGCTCAACAGTGCTCACCTGTCGCGTCTTTGTGGCACACGATCGATGGCCTGCCATGGCCTGGCGAGCGGCCGGGGCACGACCTGGCGCAAGCGAATAGAATTCGCCTCAACCATGGAATCCGTAACACCCAACCGACGGCGCATCGACTTCACCACCATCGTACTGCTGACGCTGCCGCCACTGATCTGGGCAGGCAATGCAGTCATCGGACGTGCGGCCAGATCTTCAGTACCACCGTTTCATCTCAATTTTCTGCGCTGGGCCTTCGCGGGTCTGGCGCTGCTGCCCTTTGTGGCGGGCGAATTGAAAGGCCTTTGGCCGGTCCTGAAAAGAACCTGGAAGGAGACCTTCATGATGGGTTTCCTGGGTATGACCTGCTACAACTCGTTTCAGTATCTGGCCCTGACGACGACAAGCCCGATCAATACCAGCCTGATTGGCTCGTCAGGGCCGGTCTTCAGTCTGCTGCTTGGCGTGCTGTTATTCGGCGAGCGCGTCAGGGGTGCGCAGGTCGCCGGCGCCGCGATTTCGTTGGTCGGCGTCGCTTGGGTCATGATGCGCGGCGACCCGACCCGCCTTGCCGACATCGATTTCGAGCGCGGCGATCTGTATATGCTGCTCGCCACCCTGTGCTGGGCGCTCTACACCTGGCTGGTGCGACGCAAGCGCCCGGCCATGCCGATGGGCGCCTTGCTGCTGGTTCAGATCTGCTTTGGTCTGATTGCAGCCGTGCCGCCATTGCTCTATGAAAGTGCCACCACCAGCATCGTCATCACGCTCGACTGGCATCTGGTGGCTGTGGTGGCCTACATTTCGCTGGTCGCATCGCTGTTCGCCTACTTCTGCTGGGACAAGGGCGTGGCACGTGCTGGTGCGCAGCTGCCGATGTTCTTTCAGAATCTGTCGCCGGTATTCGCAGCGCTGATTGCGAGCGTGACCATCGGCGAGTTGCCGCACGCCTTCCACGTCATCGGACTGGCGTTCATCCTGGCGGGCATTGTGCTCGCCAGTCGCCCTGCAAACGGACAGGCAGTAGCGGCCTAGTTCTGGCCGTCCAGCCCGGGATGCGTCTGCGTCATGTGATAGGTGCCGTTCTGGAAGATGAGCGGCTCGCGCGTGGCATAACCGAGATGCTCGACGGCACCAACGAAGATGACGTGGTCACCTTCCTCGTAGCGGCTGCGGTTGGAACATTCAAACCAGGCACAGGTGCCGTCCAGCAGGGGCACACCGGTCTTGCCAACGCGCCAGGCGACGCCCTCAAAACGCTCACCAGCCGTGACGCCGCGCGAGCCAAAGCGGCGCGACAGCTCGAGCTGCTCGGAGGCCAGCACATTGACCGCGTAATGGTTGGAACCGGTAAACCACGCCATGCTGCTGGCGGCAAGCCCCAGGCTCCACAGCACCAGTGGCGGATCGAGCGAGACGGAATTGAACGAGTTGGCAGTGAATCCGACCGGCTTGCCGTCTGGCGCGATGGTGGTGATGATGGTGACGCCGGTCGCAAACTGTCCGAGGGCAGTGCGAAAGACGTCTGAATCGATGCTCGGTACGCCGGAAATAATGGGCAATCCTTCACTCATGCTTGCTTGGGCAGGGTTGTCGGGATGGTCGGGGTGGGTGTCGCGCACAGGACTAAGATAACGGGCAACGCAAACGAATCTTTCGTGCTGCGTCAGGAAACAGTCTTGCCACCGACGAAAGTGTCCCCATCCTACCAAAGCCGGGCTGCAGCGCCCTAAAAGCGGCACGCCTGATGCGGGTTTGCCAAACATTGTCGAAAAAGGAATGCCATGTCGATCGCTCATCCGCTTGCCGCAGAACCCAAGCCAGGCCACGAATTCGCCACCCTGGGGGGCGGCTGTTTCTGGTGCCTTGAGGCGGTCTATGAGGATCTGCGCGGTGTCGTCGATGTCGAGTCAGGCTATAGCGGCGGATCCATGAAAAATCCGGACTATCGCAGCGTCTGCGGCGGTGACACGGGCCACGCTGAAGTGGTGCGCATCGAGTTCGACCCAGCGCAGGTCAGTTATCGCCAGATCCTGGAGGTGTTCTTTGCCATCCATGATCCCACCACGCTGAATCGCCAGGGCAACGATGTCGGCACGCAATACCGCTCTGCGATCTACACGCATTCCGACAGCCAGCGCGACACAGCGCTACAGCTGATCGAGGAAGCACGCGAGGCTTACGGCAAGCCGGTCACGACCGAATTGCTGCCGGCGCCGGCCTACTGGCGCGCCGAGCAGGAACACCAGGAATACTTTACGCACCACCCGGAGCAGGGCTATTGCGCAGTGGTGGTGGCACCCAAGGTCGCGAAGTTCAAGAAGACCTTCTCCGAGCTGAGGAAGGTCGCTGCCTAGGCAGGCTGACGTGCTCTAGCGCTTGCTGGTCTGGGCCTGCGGCACGCGCATGGCATCAAGCGAAGGGCAGATAGTGGCGACGTCGGACAGTAGATACATGCGTTCGACACGATTGCGCGCACTCTTCTCATCTTCGGCACAGATGAACACATCGCGCAGGGCGAGTCCGCGTTTTGATTTGACCTTCACGAGCCAGCGTTGCATAGGGCAAGATCCTTTTCGATCGACCGCAGCCGGCAACTCGCGAGAGTTACCGCCAAAAGGACGGGGGAAAACGAGTATTTCACGGACGATCGGTAATTTGTCACATCGCCGGCCGAACACGGTGGGGTACTTCTGCTCAAACTTGCGTATTGTTACGGCGCAAGGCGCTCGATCACCCAGCTGCCGGGGGCTGCGAGGCGATATTGCAGGCGATCATGCATGCGCGATGGGCGTCCCTGCCAGAATTCGACCCGGTCGGGGATGAGTCGGTATCCGCCCCAGTGGGCGGGACGCGGCACCGCTTCGGGGAATTGCGCGGCGAGCTCCAGTTCGGCCTCTGTCAGCTGTTCCCGGTTCTTGATCACTTCGCTTTGCGGCGAGGCCCAGGCGCCGATGCGCGAGCTGCGCGGGCGCGAGGCGAAGTACTCGTCGGACAGGGCGCTGCTGGTCTTTTCCACCCGGCCTTCGATGCGCACCTGGCGCTCCTGCGGAATCCAGTGAAACTGCAGGCAGGCGAACGGGTGCACGGCCAGTTCGATGCCCTTGCGGCTGTTGTAGTTGGTGTACCAGACGATGCCGTGATCGAGGCCCTTGATCAGTACGATGCGGCTCGACGGGCGACCGTCCGCCGCCACGGTCGACAGGGTCATGGCATTGAACTCATCGACCTCAGCCGACTCGGCTTCGGCCAGCCACAGGCGCAGCTGCTCGATCGGGTCGCGCGCCAGGCTGCTCTCAAGCAGTTCGGAGCGCTGGTAGGTCTTGCGGATATCGGCGAGCTTCAAAATCGGCCTTCATAAAGAGCGGTGAAAAAATTAGTTACATTTTTACTGGACTGCTTGGGACAGAGTTTCGAAATTTCAAGCCGTTGAATTCATTTGGCGAATCCCTATCTGCTGGGTGTCCGGGAAAATTTCCCACCAACATTTAGGAGACCTCTCATGTACCTCAACGTTTACCGTCCAAGTGTAGTCCAACGCGTCAATGGTCGCGCTTTCGGTGGCTTGGTCGATTCGGTTTTCAACGATGTTTTTGCTGCTCAGTCAGAAGACAGCGTTACTGCGCACGCGCGTTTTGACGTGGTCGAAAAGGGTGATACATACGAAGCGTTCATCGAGATCCCTGGCGTTGCCAAGGAAGACATCGAAATTAGCATCGATGGCACCCAAGTGAGCATCAAGGCTGAAGCCAAGCGCGACGCCGTCAGGACCGAAGGCGAACGCGTCATCGTGCAGCAGCGTCGGGCTGCCCGTTACGTGCGCAATTTCGAACTGCCGGTGGAAGTGGCCGACGATCGCGCTGAGGCGAGCTATGAAAACGGCGTGCTGAAACTGGTCCTGCCGAAGAAGGAAGTTGCACAACCCAAGCGTCTGGCAGTCAAGTAATCCGGCGCACGGCGAAGACGACTGCGATCTAACTGCGCCACCGGTGTTCCCTCGGGAGCACCGGTGGCGTGTTGGCATTTCGTCTTTGCAAAGTCGACGATTCGTTTGAGGTGCTCAGCGCGCCTCGATCACGCGCTTCATGGCGTTGGCCGTCATCTCCTGCGTGCGCATCAGGGTCAACTGGCTTTCGGACTGCATCTCAAGATTGGTCCGCTGCGTGACGAGCGGCATCTTCTCGTGCAGGGCGCGTCCCGCCGGCGTCTGGTAGAAGGCGATCATGCCGTCGACCTCCTCCTGGGTGAAGGTGTCGCGGTAGGCATGCAGGTAGATCGGGTGCAGTTTCGGCCAGTTGTACTGCCGGTCGAGAATCGCCTGGTATTGCCTCGGCAGGTCGTCGATGATCTTTTGCTGCTTTTCGTTGAGCGGCTTGTTGGACCACATCGAATTCTGCGACTGGCGCACCCCCTGCACCAGTCCTGCCTTCATGGCTTCGATGCTGGCGGGCAGATCAATCAGTGCGAACAGTTCATCGAGCGAGGCGTCGCTCGGCGGCGCTGCCTGTGCCACCGATGCGGCCATGCTCAGCGACAACAATACGATCAGCCTGCGCATGCGGGACTCCTTTCATCAGCAAAACTGTGTCTCAGGCGGGAACGGCAGCCTTGGCGATGTCGGCCGCGCTTCCCAAATGTTCCACATTCCAGCACAAATCAATCAGGTGCCTGGTCTGCTCGGCAGGCAGGATCCCGGCTGCGAGATCGGTGAACTTGGCTTCGAGCTGCTGATCGGTCATGGGCACCTCGACGCTGCCGATGGCGTGCTCAATATACTTGTGCAGCTTGCGACCGTCTTTGAGCGTGACGGTCATATCGACCTGCTCGGGATGGATCGACGCATCGATGGTGGTGTGCACGCGCTGTCGCAGTGCAATCACGGCTGGATCCTGCACCACCTGGTCGCTGAACTGACGTTCGCCTCCGGCACCCTGAATCAGCGCCGCGGCCACGGCATGATAGATACTGAATTTTCCTTCAAGGCCAGTCTGCGGGGTCTTCTTGCCGGTCAGTTCAATGACGAGCGGGTGAACTTTCAGATCGACCGATTCGATATCGTCAGGTGACAGGTGGTTTTCGTTGCGCAGCTGGATGGCTGCATCGAGCGCCGGATGGATGACGATGCCGCACGCGAACGGCTTGTAGGTGTTGAGCGCGGCTTCGTAGTGCTGGCCGAGACCTTCTGTGATTTCACGGTAGTCCTGCTTGGTGCTGACTGTGTTGGCCCAGCCGCGCTTGGCTTCGATCATTTCGTTCGAGCTGGTATAGCCCTGCTGCGCCAGCAATGCCGCGAAAATGCCATTGGCGGCAGCCCGACCCGGGTTGAAACTCTTGTTCATGGATCCAAACGACTCACGCAGCCCGACCGGCTGGGACGCAGCGAGCCCGAGTGCCCAGATCATCTGCTGCTCATCGAGATTGAGCAATTTGCCGACTGCAGCCGCCGAGCCGAATACACCGGCGGTGCCGGTGATATGCCAGCCGACATCGTAGTGATTCGGATAGACCGCGTTGCCGATCCGGCAGCATGTCTCGACGCCCAGCACCAGTGCATTGAGAAACTCCTGTCCCGACACAGGCTGGTACTGCGCCAGCGCAAGGATCGCCGAGGCGACCGGCCCCGCCGGATGAATGATGGTTTTCAGGTGGGTGTCGTCGTAATCGAAAATGTGGCTCGAGACGCCGGTCAGGAACGCCGCGTTCATGATGTCAAAGCGCTCATGCCGCCCGAGCACGGCTGCCTGCGGCGGTCCCGAAAAAGGCGTCAGCGCGGCGACTGCGCGCGTGACCGTTTCATGGCCCGAGCCGCCCACCGCGACCCCGACCCAGTTCATCAGCGTGCGCCGCCCCTCGCGTCGCACCGGTTCGGGCAGGTCTTCGAAGCGCGCGCTGACCAGATATCGCGCCAGGATGCGCGTGACATCCTTGGACGATCCGCTTTGTCCGCTCGGTGCAGCAGGTGACGGTGCCGGTTCAGCGGCGCGGGCGCTGCTGCCGGCAGTGCCGATTGCAGCCCCGGCGAGCGCCACCGAGGCGATCGCGCCCGATTTGAGAAATCCGCGGCGGTCAGGTGAGGTCATGTTGGATCCTGTGCGCGCACGTGGACGGGCCGCGCCTTGGCGCTGGTGATTGTCATGCCACGTGCGGATTGTGAAGAACAGCGGGCATGACACCAGCGCCGGGCATTTTGTGCCATCGGTGAAAACACGGCTGTCTGGTGGCAGTGGCGTTCTGGTGACGACCAGCGCAGGCTGACTAGATGGCGTTCTGCCGGAACTGGATCACGTTTCCTTCAGGATCGACGCCGTCGCAAGCCCGGAAATTGCGCGCCTGAAATTCCTTGCCGACAGGGGCCATGCTGCCGCCCAGACTGGCCGCAGCGGTTCGCGCCAGTGCGATGCTGGGCACTGGAAACATCAGCTTGACGGCGGTGTCATGCCTGACCTTGGGTGGCACCGTGATGGGATATTTCTTCTTCACGGCAGGCGGCACGCCGTGGATCACGAGCTGCGCCGCGTTTGATTCGAGCACCACCAGATCGGGTTCGGTGTGGGTTGCCTTCATGCCGAGCACGCTGGCGTAGAACTGCGCGATCCTCGCGACATCCTGCGCGAACAGCACGGCACCTGGTTTGGGTAGGGACATGTCGTGATCCTCCTTGCGCTCTAATGCTGCGCGTGGATATCCATCAATTCCATCATCGGCGCCATGTTGCTGTTGAGGTTGGCCATGATCCAGAGCGATCCGGTCACCACCAGGAACACGATCAGGACCCCGAACGCCAGCGCCAGCACGTTGTTGGTGTTGTCAGGGCCGGTTGTAATGTGCAGAAAAAAGACCAGATGGACACCCATCTGGGCAATCGCCAGCACGGCAAGCGCCACGCCAATGCCCGGTCCCCAGATCAGATGCGTGCCGAGCGCCCAGAACGATGCACCGGTGAGGAGCAGCGCCAAGGCGAGGCCCAGCACATAGCCACGAATTTCCGCCTTGATATTTCGGCCTCCGTGCTCGCCTGGTGCCACCCCTGGGCCCACGTCCGCGCTATTCGATTCGCTCATTGTTAGCCGGCTCCCATCAGGTACACGATTGTCAGCACGGCGATCCAGATGATGTCGAGCGCGTGCCAGAACAGACTGAAACACAGCAGCCGGCGCATGATGTCGGCGCGAAATCCCTTGGCAAAAATCTGCGCCATCATGGTTCCAAGCCACAGCAGACCGGCTGTGACATGCAGGCCGTGGCAGCCGACCAGTGCGAAGAAGGCCGACAGGAAGGCACTGCGTTGCGGGCCGTTGCCGTCACTGATCATGGCGCCGAACTCGCTCAGCTCGAGGCCCAGGAACACGGCGCCCAGCAGCCCCGTGACGAGCAGTGCGGCATAGGTCCAAAAGGCGTTGCGCACCGAGGCCGCGATCGACGCCATGCCGCAGGTGAAGCTCGACAGCAGCAGACACACCGTCTCGATCGCCGCGTTGCGAAGATTGAACAGTTGCGCGCCGCCGGGTCCGCCGGCCGTGGCATTGGCCAGCACCGCGTAGGCTGCGAACAGCGCCGAGAACATGATGATGTCCGACAGCAGAAAAATCCAGAAGCCGTAGCCGACCAGAATGCGTTTTTCCGCCAGGTGGTCAAGGTGCGGCTGTGGCGCGTTTTCGCCTTGCATCGTGGGGCTCATGCTGCTCATGTGATCGGCCTCAGGCCGCGCAGGGCTTCCGCGCGGATGCGTCTGCGTTCGCGGTCGATGCGCGCCACCTCTTCCACCGGAATCTGGTGTTCGGGTTCATCGCGCCAGGCCAGCACCACGAAGGTGACGAAGGCGCCAAACAGTCCCAGACCCACCAGCCACCAGATGTGCCAGATCAGTGCGAAGCCTGTCACGGTGGTAAAGAATGCCGTGACAAAGCCGGTCGGGCTGTTGCGCGGCATGTCGATCGCCTGATACTTCGGTTCTTCCGCCAGCTGCTGCTGTTCGATGGCGCGCTGCTTGATCCCCCAGTAGGCTTCTTCGCCTTCGACATTGGGCATGACCGCGAAATTGAACAGCGGCGGCGGCGACGGCGTCGACCATTCGAGCGAACGGCCGTCCCACGGATCACCGGTAATGTCACGACGCTGGTCACGGGTGCGGATCGAGACCACCAGCTGCGCCACCTGAAAACCGATGCCGACCAGAATCACCAGAGCACCGACTCCAGCCGCCAGAAGCCAGGGCGTCCATTGCGCGTTGTCGGTGTGCTGCATGCGCCTTGTCATGCCAAGCAGACCAAGCACGTAAAGCGGCATGAAGGCCAGATAGAAGCCGACCACCCAGCACCAGAAGCCGGCTTTGCCAAGGCGCTCGTCGAGTGTGAAGCCAAATGCCTTGGGGAACCAGTAGTTGTAGCCGGCGAATGCACCGAACAGCACGCCGCCGATCACCACGTTGTGAAAGTGCGCCACCAGGAACAGGCTGTTGTGCAGCACGAAGTCGGCCGGGGGCACGGCCATCAGCACGCCGGTCATGCCACCGATCACGAAGGTCAGCATGAAGGCGAGCGACCACATCAAAGGCAGTGTGAAGCGGACCCGTCCGCCATACATCGTGAATAGCCAGTTGAACACCTTCACACCGGTCGGCACCGCAATGATCATGGTCATGACGCCAAAGAAGGCATTGACGTTGGCGCCCGCGCCCATGGTGAAGAAGTGATGCAGCCAGACCAGGAACGACAGAATGCAGATCGCCATGGTGGCCGCGATCATCGAGCGATAGCCAAACAGAGGTTTGCTCGAGAAGGTCGAGATGACCTCCGAGAACACGCCAAAGGCCGGCAGCACCAGGATGTACACCTCGGGGTGACCCCAGGCCCAGATCAGGTTGACGTACATCATCGGGTTGCCGCCCAGCTCATTGGTGAAGAAATGAAAGCCGAGATAGCGGTCCAGCAGCAGCATGGCAAAAGTCGCCGTCAGGATCGGAAAGGCCGCCACGATGAGAAGGTTGGAGGCAAGCGAGGTCCAGCAGAAGATCGGCATGCGCGTATAGGTCAGACCGGGTGCACGCATCTTCAAAATGGTGGTCACCAGGTTGATGCCCGACAGCAAGGTGCCGACGCCTGAAATCTGCAGCGCCCACAGGTAATAGTCGACACCCACGCCAGGCGAATATTGCAGCTCCGACAGCGGCGGATAGGCGAGCCAGCCGGTCTTGGCGAATTCGCCGACAACCAGCGAGATATTCACCAGCAGGACGCCCGATGCGGTGAGCCAGAAGCTGACCGAATTGAGCACCGGAAAGGCCACATCGCGCACGCCGAGCTGCAGTGGCACCACGAAGTTCATCAGGCCGACCATGAAGGTCATGCCGACGAAGAAAATCATGATGGTGCCGTGCGCCGAGAAAATCTGGTTGTAATGCTCGGGCGGCAGGTAGCCTTGCGCGCCGCTGGTGGCGAGTGCCAGCTGCGAGCGCATCATGATGGCGTCGACAAAGCCGCGCAGCAGCATGACGTTGGCGAGCAGGCAGTACATCACGCCGATGCGCTTGTGGTCGACGCTCGTGAGCCACTCGTTCCAGACGTAGGGAAAGTAGCCCTTGATGAAGACCCAGGCGAGCACGCCGATGATGACCAGGATCATCATGGCCGAGGCGGCCAGCGGAATCGGCTGATCGAATGGAATTGCGGACCAGCTCAGAAGGCCGAACATGATTAGCTTCCTGCCCTTGAAGGCGCATCCGACATCATCTGCGAGGCGTTGACCTGTGCCTCTTTGGAAGCCGTGACAGCAGCCGGTGGCACCCCGCTCGAGGTCATCGAGATGATCTGGTCGAACAGCCCGGCAGACACCATGTGATAGGTGGCAGGAGCGACATGACTGCTGGGCGCGCTGAGTGTCTTGAAGCTTGCCTGATCGAGCGTGGCATCACCTTTTTGCGCGTCACCGACCCATTTGCCAAACGCTTCCTGGCTGGTGGCGTCGACCGAAAAGCGCATGTCGGAGAAGCCATCGCCGCTGAACTGCGCCGACAGCCCCTCGAAGCGGCCGGGCTGATCGGCCATCAGATTGAGCTGCGTCGTCATGCCGGCCATGGTGTAGATCTGGCTGCCCAGCTGGGGGATGAAAAAGCTGTTCATGACGCTCGCCGAGGTCAGCCTGAAGTGCACCGGCACACCGGCCGGCACGACCAGGTGATTGACGCTCGCGACATTTTGTTGCGGGTAGATGAAGAGCCATTTCCAGTCGAGTGAGACCACCTCAACTTCAAGCGGCTTGGCATCTGACGCAAGAGACTTGTAGGGATCGAGCTGGTGCGAGCTGATCCAGGCGATGCCGCCCAGGAACAGCACCACCAGTGCCGGAATCGACCACACCAGCAGCTCGAGCTGGCCCGAGTAATCCCAGCTGGGGCGGTATACCGCGCGCTTGTTCGAGGCGCGAAACCACCACGCGAAAACCACGGTCGCCACCATGGTGGGAATCACGATGGCCAGCATGATGGCCAGAGAATCGAACAGGATGACGCGCTCGCCGGCGCCAATCGGCCCGGCGGGATCGAGCACGCCGTTCTTGCACCCTGATAGCGCCAGCACCGCGAACAGCAGTGGGCGACGCATCAGGCGGAGAAGTCGTGGCGTGCCGGGCAGGGCGAGCATCATCAGATCGGTCGGGGCGGCTGTGGGGTGGACCTGAACCCACGATGGTCCGCATCACGGGTGTTTGTTATTGTCATCCTGGTTGCGCGATACTTTCTTGCAAGCATCTACCCTCGCACAATAATCGATTGCAGAAAGCGTGCAAGTGTCAGGGTGACGCACATGCCCCTCGGGGCGGGCCAGGCGGCCCGGCCAGCAAGTTCAGCACCTGCCGTGCTGCGGGCCAGATCTTCAGGGGCCGAACCAGAAGGCGGGCCGCGGCTGGCTCACCTCGCTTAGCCATTGCGCAAAGTCATCGCGCCTGATGAACTCCGAATCGAGGCTGGCGCGCAGTGGCTCGACGGCACTCCTCACCACGCAAAGCAGATGCTCGAGGGCCGTGGCACGCAGCAGAACCGGTGCATCGCCTTTGGCCGAGTAGCCAACCAGAGGGGATCCGGTCAGCGAGCGCGCCGCGTCAATCCAGCGTGCATCGACGCTTTGCAAACGCAATCCGTCGATGATCACTGCACGCGCCAGGGCGCGCGCGATCACGATCTCGTGTTCCAGTCGCTCACGCGCGTAGAGCGTGACGACGTCCCAGAACTTGTAGCTTTCGATCACCAGGCCAGCTGCCATGTTCGCTCGCTTTCGGGCAGGTCGGCGCGATATTACTCGGGCGTGACAGCCAGTCCTTTGAGACGCCCGTCGTCATCGAGCCCCTTGATGAAGTCGTGTGCCACCGATTCAACCGAGAGATTGGCCGGACCGCTTTTCAGACCCTTGATCTTGTAGGTGCGTGCCACCGTGCCGCTCGGCACCACCGCCTCGAGGCGGTCGGCCTTGAAGATCAAAGCGTCGTCGCCATACTGGACACGATAGCGCAGCTGGTCTTCACCATCAACCGGCACGGTCTCGACCGTGACCAGCAGGACATGTCTGGCGCGCAACGAGCCGGCGTAGGTCTCGAGCTTTTCCTGGATGCCGATCGGGCGCTGGTCGAGGATCGCGATCACGTCGATGCCGCGGCGCTGCAGGTCTTCGCAGATGCGCGCTGCGAGCGCCGAGTTGAGTCGGCGTGACAGGTCGTTCAAGCCGTCGTGGTCATTGCTTGGATCAATGCCTTGTGGCAGCAGCATGACGATGCGGCGCTCGCTGACTTTCGTGTCACCCAGCGTGCGCAGCAGGGCCGAGGCCGCAGACGGTCCGCTCGGATCGTCGATTCTGAAACTGAGCGGCCAGGAAAACGGCGATCCCGGCGAGCGCGTGCATTTGATGCTGCGCACACCCAACAGTGCCGGCTCGTTGAAGACCGGATCAGTGGTCTCGATAAACGCCACGGCGATGCGGCCGTCGGCCATCACCTCGCCATGGACGCGGGCCTCGCCCGCAAATACGCTGTTCCTGACGGCGTTCGGCGGAAATTCGACCGCCTGGCTGGCGTCGTGCCAGTTGCAGCTCGAACCACTGGCCTGCGCATTGGCAGACCAAGGCGAGAGCGCAGCCAGCAGCAGGCTCAATGCAATCACGTGACTGCGCAGTGTCATCGAGGGCTCACGCGTTTGGATCCTTCAGGAAGTGCAAAAGCCGCACTCGCATAACGAGCGCAGCACGAGGAGTTGAGCAGTGCGGGCAGAAATTTGAGGAACAGCAACCGAGCGCATAACCGACCAGGTCACAACAGATGATGGGCCCTCAGACCGTGGTGGGCAGGCCCTGCGATGCGCTTTGCGCCTTTGCAGCGCTGCTCAGCAGTTCCCTCACCTCGAGCGCCAGCGCTTCGAGGTGTCGGTCACTGATGCCGTGCTGTTCCAGGCAGGCGACCGTCGAGAGCAGGTAGTCGGCGCTGCTGCCGCGCTCGCCGCGCGCGCGGCACAAGGTACCCAGCAGGGTCTCACGATCCAGTTCGCCGGCGTAGTGGGCGGCATTGCGGTCCATTGTGAAGCCAATCGCCTGCAGCCGTTTCGGGGCGTTGCTGCCTGTGGTCCGGACGTCCAGCCAGCGCGGGTTGTAGGAGCCCGTCATCATCTCGCGCGCCCAAAGGCGCGTGAGCTCCTGCTCGGCGATTTCTGCAGGAATGCGAAAGGCAAGTCCGCGGCACGAGCCGCCGGGTTCGAGGCCGAGGACCAGGCCGGGTTGTTCGGGGGTGCCGCGGTAGAGGCGCGACCAGAGACACAGGCTGCGGTGAAATCCGTACACCACGCCACAGCTTTGGCTGTCGAAGCTAAACTCTGGGTGCCAGATCAGTGAGCCGTAGCCGAAAACCCAGACCGGATC
>CAZZVZ010000019.1:15646-16884 GCA_964657655.1 Gammaproteobacteria bacterium
GTTCCAGCCGGCCAGCATGCTTTGGAGCGACGCATCCCGCTCGGCGTCGGACAATGTTTCAACGCTTGCGAAGTTCTGGTCCAAATGCGGTACTGAAGCCACGTTTGTCATTTTGCCGTAACCAAGGCCCGAAGTGAAAGTTGCTCCATCCTTGTGTTGCCGCAGCGCAACCAACCCGGCCCGGTCATGACCGCCTGCTACATGACTAACGACGCCCGGACGCTGCAGGTTGACCCGGATCTGGCGGATGCGTCGCCCGGCCCGGGCGAGCCGATCGGCGAGGACGAGTACCGGCGCCGCTTTGCCGGGGTTGGCCGCATCTACGGCGCCGAGGGCATGCGCCGCCTGGAGTCGGCGCATGTGGCCGTGCTCGGCGTGGGCGGCGTCGGCTCCTGGGTGGTGGAGGGCTTGGCGCGCAGCGCTGTTGGCGCGCTTACCCTGATCGACCTCGATCATGTCGGTGAATCGAACCTGAATCGCCAGATCCAGGCGCTTGGCGCGACGCTCGGGCAGTCCAAGGTATCGGCGCTCGCCATGCGCATTGCCGACATCAATCCGCGCTGCCGCGTCACGCTGGTGGAAGATTTCATCGACCCGGACAACGTCAAAACCCTTCTCACTGCAGGGGCATTCGACTATGTGGTCGACGCCATGGACGACAAGCGTGCCAAGGTGGCCGTGGCGGTGCAGGCCCGTTTTGTCAACTTGCCGCTGGTGATGGTGGGTAGCGCCGGCGGCCAGCGCGATCCGACCCGGGTGCAGCTGGCCGATCTGTCACGCACCGAGCACGATCCCCTGTTGGCTCGGGTCAGAAAACAGCTGCGCACCGATCACGGATTTTCGCGCAACCTCAAGACCAGGTTCGGCATCACGGCGGTGTTTTCCGATGAGCCCGTGATCCAGGCCGAAGGAAGCGACGGTGCCGGTGGCCTCAACTGCGCAGGCTACGGATCGAGCGTGGCAGTGACCGCCGTATTCGGCTTTGTGGCGGCAGGCGCAGTGCTCAACGCGCTGGCGCGGCCAGAGACTGCTGTTCTGCCTCCGGGCTAGCAGGCGCGGGGACGGCGTGCAGCGCCCATCAGCGCCACACCAGCGCACACGATGATCATGCCGACCACCGACACGGTGCTCGGCACCAGGCCGAACAGGGCGAGTTCGAGCAGCACGGCAACCACGGGTGTCAGGTACATGAGGCCGGTCACCCTGCTGGCCTGGCCACGCCTCATCAGCATGTGGAA
>CAZZVZ010000020.1:0-16774 GCA_964657655.1 Gammaproteobacteria bacterium
GGCACGCGCATGGCGGTGCTCGCCTCGATCCCAGATCTGGCGTTGATCGTGGTCGACGAGGAGCACGACGCATCCTTCAAGCAGCAAGAGGGGCTGCGCTATTCAGCACGCGACCTGGCGGTGCTGCGCGCAGCGCAGATGCACATTCCAATCGTGCTCGGATCGGCCACGCCGTCTCTTGAGAGCTGGCACGCGGCGCTGCGCGGGCGCTACCGGCTTGTTCGCTTGGCAGCGCGCGCCACGCGCCACGAAGCGCTGCCGACGCTTGAATGTGTCAGCACACTGCGCGTGACGCTCGAGCACGGTTTCGCGCCATCCGTGAAGGCAGCGATCGCACGGCGCCTGGAGGCCAAAGAGCAGGTGCTGGTGTTCGTCAATCGGCGCGGCTATGCACCGGTGGTGCACTGCGCGGCCTGCGGCTGGATTAGCGACTGCCCGCAATGCAGCGCCCACGCGGTGTTCCACAAGAGTGATGGCCAGCTTCACTGCCACCACTGCGGCTGGCACACGCGCGTGCCGCGCCAGTGTCCGCAGTGCGGCAATGCCGATCTGGCACCGATGGGACGTGGTACGCAGCGCGTCGAGGAAACCCTGGCCACATGGTTTCCGGCAGCCCGCATCGCGCGCCTCGACCGTGATGCGACCACCAAAAAAGGTGAGGCACAGGCGCTCTTGGCCAGCTTCCATGCGGGCCAGACCGACATCCTGGTCGGCACGCAGATGCTCGCCAAGGGGCATGATTTCAAGAATCTGACGCTGGTATGCGTGCTGGGCGCGGATGCGGCCCTTTATTCGGCGGATTTTCGTGCTCCCGAGCGCCTGTTCTCCAACCTGGCGCAGGTCGCAGGACGCGCGGGTCGCGGCGACAAACCCGGCACGGTATTGGTGCAAAGCGACTTTGTCGACCACCCGCTGTTTGCAGCGCTCAAGGCGCACGACTTCGCAGGGTTTGCCAACAAGCTCCTGGCCGAACGCGAAGACGCTGGGCTGCCGCCCTACACCTATCAGGCCATGCTGCGCGCCGAATCAGGCAGCCTGAAAGCATCGCTCGAGTTCCTGGCGCAGGCGCGCGACATCCTGACCGATCTGGCGGGCAGCGACGCGGTGACGATCTACGACGCGGTGCCCATGACGCTCATGAAAAAAGCCAACGCCGAGCGCGCCCAGCTGCTGATCGAGGCAGCGCAACGGCCTGCCCTGTTGCGTATTCTGCCGGCTCTGATGCACGCTCTTAGGGCACTCAAGTGGCGTGGCAGCTGGCATATCGAGGTCGATCCGCTCGAGCTTTAGCACAGCTTTCGGGCTGCGTCTGCGCGCACAAACACTCCCGGGCAACAGTGCTTTTGGACCCGCAAACGGCGCTTCCTCGGATGCTAGAATCGCGCCTCATTCTGAAAGTCGCAGTGTCTCTGCAGTGTCCCTCGAAGCATTAAATCCTTCCCAGCGTGAAGCGGTGCGCGCGCTCGATGGCCCGTGCCTGGTGCTGGCAGGCGCCGGGAGCGGCAAGACCCGTGTCATTACCGCCAAGATCGTCCATCTGATTGAAGAACGCGGGCTGCGCGCCGACCAGATCGCAGCGCTGACGTTCACCAACAAGGCGGCCAAGGAGATGCAGCAGCGCCTCGCCACCCTGCTCGACAAGAGCCAGGTGAGGGGTCTGACGGTCAGCACTTTCCACTCGCTCGGTGTTCGCATCCTGCGTCACGAAGCCGAGCACCTGAAACTCAAGCCGTCGTTTTCAATCCTCGACAGCAGCGACAGTTTTGCGATCCTGCAGGACCTTTGCGCCAGCACCGACAAGCGGCTGGTGCGCAGTGTCCAGCAGCGCATCTCGTTGTGGAAAAACGCGCTGATCAGCGCAGATGCGGCGCTCGCAAGTGCCGAGGGTGACGACGAGGCGCTCGCCGCGCGTGTGTTTCGCAATTACCAGGCGACGCTCAACGCCTACCAGGCGCTCGATTTCGATGATCTGATCAGGCGACCGGTGGAACTGTTCGATGCGCACCCTGAAGTGCTGTATCGCTGGCAGTCGCGCCTGCGCTACGTGCTGGTCGATGAAGTTCAGGACACCAACGCCTGCCAGTACCGCCTGCTGGCACAACTGGTTGGCTCACGCGCACACTTCACCGCCGTGGGTGACGATGACCAGGCGATCTATGCCTGGCGCGGCGCGACACTCGAGAACCTGAAACGGCTGACGACCGATTATCCGGCACTTCGCGTCATCAAGCTGGAACAGAACTATCGCTCGAGCGGGCGCATTCTTGCAGCCGCCAACGCGCTGATCGCCAACAATCCGAAGATCTACGAGAAAAAGCTCTGGTCGGCGCTCGGCCCTGGAGACGCACTCACCATCACGGCGCATGCCGATGAGGAAGATGAGGCGCAATCGGTCGCGATCCGCATCTCCACGCAGCGTTTTGAAAGACGCGGCAAGTTCAGCGACTACGCTGTGTTGTATCGGGGTAATCATCAGGCGCGCAGTTTCGAAGAAGCGTTGCGCAAGGAGAAGATCCCCTACACGGTGTCCGGTGGCCAGTCGTTTTTCGAGCGGGGAGAGATTCGTGACGTGTGCGCATGGCTGCGTGTGATTGCCAACCAGGACGACGACCCGGCCTTCATCCGTGCCATCACCACACCCAAGCGCGGCGTCGGCACGGCAACCCTCGAGACCCTGGGAGCCTACGCCGCCGAGCGGCGTGTGTCCTTGTTCGCGGCCGCCTGCGAGAGCGCAGTGTCGCTGCGCATCGACGAGCGGCGCATGCAGCCGATCAACGAGTTCACAGGCTTCATCAATCGCTTTGAATGGCGCGCCGCGCGTGAACCTGCCGGGCCGCTGCTGCAAGAGCTGCTCAAATCGATCGACTACGAAGGCTATCTGTACGACGGTGGGGACGCACGCGGCGCGGCATCACGCTGGCAGAACGTCACAGATTTCACCACCTGGCTTGCGGCACGCGCCGAAGAAGATGGCAAGACCCTGATCGAGATGACCCAGTCAGTCGCGCTGTTGAGCATGCTCGATCAGCGTGATCAGGAATTTGACGCGGTCCATCTGTCGACCCTGCACGCCGCCAAGGGCCTCGAGTTTGCGCACGTCTTCCTGGTGGGCGTGGAAGAAGGACTGCTGCCCCACAAGGGGTCAGAAGACGACGATGCCGAGATGATCGGCCAGCGCATCGAGGAAGAGCGGCGCCTGATGTATGTCGGCGTGACCCGCGCTGAGCGCAGCCTGTCGATCACCTGGTGCCAGAAACGCAAGCGCGGCAAGGACTTCGAAACGCGTCAGGTGTCACGCTTCATCGATGAACTGTCACTTGCCGCGGCGCCCTTCGCTCCGGCCGAGAAGGTCAGCCCGCACGACCGCCTGGCCAATCTGAAGGCGCTACTCGGCGCTGCCAAGAAGGATCTGCCTTCGGCGGTCTAGTCGGCGCCAAGCGCGTTCGCCAGATAGGGCAGGCTGAGGTCCATGCGATAGTCGATGTCGCTATGGTTGTCGTCGAACTCTTCGTAAACATGTTCGATGCCTGCCTTGGTCAGGCGCTTGGACAGAATGCGAGCGCCATAGTGAATGCTGTACTGGTCTGCCCAGCCGCAATCGATCCACAGTCCGCGCAGTGATTTGAGCGCCTTCTCGTGAGCGGCCACCATGTTGATGGGGTCGTGCTTCAACCAGGCCTTCCAGCGCTTGTCGATCAGTTCGCCGGTCTCGAGGTTGAGCGGCATGCGAAAGCCGTTGGGCGCCTTGGGATCGGGGTCGTAGGAGGCAGCCATGCAGATCATCATGATGACATGGGTATCAAGGCCGCTGACCTTGCGGTTGGCAAAGAAGGCATCGAGAAAGCGCCGGATGCGGCCGTCATCGAGTCCCTGCTTGACCTTCTTCTCGAGCGCCAGCACGTCAATGGCACCAGCGGCACGCTTGGGCTCCGTGTAGCGCGCCAGATGATCGAGCACCTTGGCAAAGTCATTGCGATAGACGAAATCGAAGTACGCGTCGCCCGAATGACAGGCCACAGCACCCCAGGTCTCGGCATGCTTCATGGCATGCACCATGGCACCGTAGCCGCCAGAACTCTTGCCGAAGCAGCCGCGGTGGTCGCGCGAGGCGAGCGTTCGAAAGCGCTTGTCGACCAGCGGCACCAGTTCGTCGATCAGATAATCGGCGTAGTGGCCGATGGCACTCGAATTGATGTACTGGTTGCCGCCGTAGGCCGTGAAGCAGTCGGGAAACACCACCATCGCGGGTTCCATGCGCTGTTGCGCGATCAGGCGTGCCACGCGTTCGGGAACGTTCTCTCCAAAACTCTTCCAGTTGGTGTGTGACTGGCCCGAACCGGTGTAGCCGACCAGGTCGTACAGCACCGGAAAGCGTCGCTTTGGCTCGCTGTCGTACTGCGGCGGCAGGTACACGTGCAGATGGCGCACATGCGGATCGCCCAGATAATTGTGCCGCAAGGCCTTCGAATCGAACTCCAGATCGATGACAGTGCCAGCCGGCCAGGAGGTGCGTTTCAGAGGCATAGGAGAATCAGTCAGGGACGTTGATAGTCGAACCACCAATAGTATTCGAGCTGCCACCAGTGCGTCGAGGCAAGGCCTGCGATGCCATCGAGCAGCATGGGTCGCGTCGGATAGTTCTTCATGACCAGCTGGCGTGTGCCGTCCTGGCGCGGCCGATCCTGCCATTGATCGCCCGCCGCGTCGATCATCGCGATCGGCGTGCTGTGGCCAGGAACAAAGCGGTTGTCGATCAGGATCACCCGGGCCTGCGGGCTCAGGCACTGATGCAGCCGCGAGAAAAATGCCGCACGGCGTGTGTTTGGGATATGCGACCACCAAAAGCTCAGCACGGCGGCATCGTATGAGGCTCGCAGGTTCTCGAGAAGATACGCGTCACCCTGCTGAAAGACAGTGTTGGGCAGCGACTTGGTGCGCGCCAGAGCGAGCACCGCCTGGTTGCTGTCGATGCCGAGCACGCACTGCGCGATACTGGCATATGCGGCAGTGAAGTAGCCGGTGCCGCAGGCCACATCGAGCACGCGCCGTCCCTTGAGCTGCGCCGCCAAAGAGCGCTTGAGCAAGTCCAGATCGGCCTGACGTTCGGCCTTTTGGTAGATCTCTTCGTAATGCGGCGCGCGCTGCGCGTAGTAATCGCTCAGCGCTGTGTCGCTGGTCGCGCCGCGCCTTTCATCAGCAGTGTTGCTGTCGCTCATTTCGGCGCGATAAACAAAAACGGCACGCTGTGGAAAGCGTGCCGTGATGGCGTCATGTGCGTTTGCCGACTACTTCGAGGCGTTCACCATGTAGCGTACCGCGGCCTTGACGTCATCGTCGCTGGCACTCGATCCGCCCTTGGGAGGCATCACGCCAGCGCCACCCTGAAAGCCCTGCAGCGCGTGGGTATAGAGCGTGTCGAGGCCCTTGGCGATGCGCGGCGCCCAGGCGCTCTTGTCACCGAACTTCGGCGCACCTGCAATGCCGGCGCCGTGGCACGCAGTGCAAACGCTCGCGAACAGTTTTTGGCCCGGATCGTCGCCAGCGCCTGCCGCGGCGGGTGCGGCGCTGGCGCCGGAATTGGCGGCCGCCAGTGCTGCCACGATGGCCGGATCAGGCGTGGCACCGAGCGGTGCGGCCGGTGCGCTCGCAGTCACGGCAGCGCCTGGCGCGGGTGGCGCGGGATCGGTGAACTTGGCGCCGCCGGCATTGGCCATGTAGACCACTGCGCGCTGCACTTCGATATCTGCCAGATCGGTATTGCCCCCCTTGGCGGGCATACCCTTGTAACCCTTCAAGGCATGGTCCCAAAGGGTATTGACGCCCTGCTTGATGCGCGGCGCCCAGTCACCTGCGTCGCCGAACTTGGGCGCACCCGCCACGCCGGCCGCGTGACACGTGGTGCAGACCGCCTTGTAGACATCTTCGCCGCTCTTGAGCGCCTTGGGTGCGCTGGCATCGAGCAGATCGAGCGTGGCCACCGGCGCAATGCGCTCCGCGGTCGCGCCTGAACTCATGGCTTCGCTGCCGGTTCCAGGCTTGGCATGGCTGACGACGAAATTGACCAGCAAGATGATGATCACGATCGGCACGATGAACGCGAGCAGCACCACGGTGATGAGTTGCCTGGGCGTCTTGATCGGTGAAGTTTCTTCGTGCTGGTCGCTCATCTCTCGTCCTTGCGATTGCAATAGCGTGACTGATCGGAGCGCGTGGGAAAGCCGCCTATTGGCCCCGAAAGCACGCAATTATAGCGGCAAGGCGTGACCGACAGGCCAGCTCTGCACCGCCCGGCTGCCAATCGCGTGCGACGTGGCGCCGCAACAGTCGCAAAAACCGGTGATGAACCCATTACGACTCGGCGGCAAAGGCCCGGGTCGAGATCTGGCGGATTGTCTCGGCATCGTCGATGGCAAGCATCGCGAGCAGTGCAAAGCGGCACAGCGCCCGTGTCGCCTCGCTCTCACCCGCACGGGTGAGCGCGTGGCAGAAGTCGGTGTACACCTGATCGAGTTCGCTTTCGGTCATGCCGCTTCCATTTCAGCCATGCCAAACAGGGCGTCGGCCATGGCCACTGCGATCAATTGTGGCGATGCGCTGCGCCAGCGGCCCAGCACATGTCCGTCCGGGCGAATCAGATAGCTCGCGCCCGGCATGCCGTGATAGCCGTTTAGCACCAGATGTTCGCGGTCCAGCAGCAGCCGGTCTGCCGTGCTGGGACGCGCTGCGTCGAGCAGATCGACAATCAGCATGCCGGTGGCACTGGCATAGTCGGCCCGATCGACCGGCATTGCGGCATGGTGACCCATGCGCAGCAGCACGAACTGGCCGGCTGTTGCCAGGTCGGTCAGATAGATTGAATGCTGGCTGCCGTGTGGCTCGAGCACCTCGACTGGATAGCAATGCAGCGTTTCGCCCGCGCGTGGTCCGCGCGAGAACAGGCGATCCTCACTGCTCGCGGCATTCAGGCGTGAATTGGCATAGGTGATGGCGCTGCTCTGACGCGGATTGATCAGCGAGCGCACGGCGCCATGGTCAAGTGCCAGATCCAGCACGGCCTCGCGCATCAGCCTGAAAGCGAAGCTCGGCGGCGCCATGAATTCGGTGCTCTTCATGCCATGCCTGATATTTTCAGCGGCGGCAAAGCGGCGCTCCTCGCAATAGGAGTCGAGGATCGCGGCGTCGGCGCGGCCCTGCACCACGGCACTCAGCTTCCAGGCCAGATTGTCGACATCGTCGATCGAGGAGTTGGCACCGCGCACCCCGAAAATCGGCAGCAGGTGCGCCGCGTCGCCTGCGAACAGAATGCGGCCGTGCCGGTAGCGCTCGAGCGACAGTGCATTGGCCCTGTAGAGGCTGATCCAGATCGGCGACCAGGCGCCGTGCTCGCCGATCATGTTGAGATGCGCTGCAATCAGCGGCATCACATTCTCGGGTTTCACGGCTTCGGCCGCATCCTGGTCATCGCGCAGCTGATAGTCGATGCGCCAGATGTTGTCGGGCTGGCGATGCATCAAGATGGTCGAGCCCGGGTTCGAAGGCGGATCGAACCACGCCAGGCGCTCGGTCGGAAGGCTCGACTCGAGGGCGATATCGACGATCACATAACGCCCCTCGTAGGCCGTGCCCTTAAGCGGGATGCCGAGCTGCTCGCGCACCATGCTGCGGCCGCCGTCGCACGCCAGCAGCCATTGCGCATCGAGACTTGCCTGCCCCGCGTCATCTTCGAGCGTCACACGCAGCGACTCGTTGCCCTGCTGGAACGATGTCACCCGGCAACCCCAGCGCAGGTCGACCAGCTCGCTGCGCGCTTCGAGCGCCTGCACCAGGATTTCTTCGAGGCGGAACTGTTCGAGGTTGACCATTGGCGCGAACTGCTGATGCTCGTCGTTCGGCATGGAAAAGCGCAGCACCTCGCGATCCCGGAAGTAGGAGCGGCCATCGGTCCACGGCAAGGCGAATTTCATGATCTCCGAGGCAATGCCATAGCGCTGGAAGATTTCCAGGCTGCGCCTGCTAAAGCAGATTGCACGGCTGCCGAAACACACGCTGCGGTCGGCCTCAAGGACGGTGCACGGCACGCCCTGCGCGCTGAGCGCGAGCGCGGCAGTCAGACCCGCGACGCCACCGCCGACGATGGCGACCGGCGTGCGGTCCGCGCGCGACTTGGTGCTGACGCCGCCTGCGCGATCGACGAACTCAAACGGGTACGCGATCAGCTCGGCGATACTCATGCGCTGCTGGAGAAGAAAGGCGGGTGTCGAGGTGGTGCGACCGGCAAGAATCGAACTTGCGACTAGGCCTTCGGAGGGCCCAATGATATCCACTTCACCACGGTCGCGACGCCGGGCATTCTAGCATTCGCCACCCGTGCGCCCTAGGGGTTACCGTTGATGATGCCCGGTGTTCCTGGATTGGCCAGCACAGTCTTGCAGCAGGCGGGCCCGAAGCAGTGCGTGATGCACTCGGTGCGGTTGCCCATCTGGTCGGTGCTTTGCGTGAGGTCGGGAGCAAGGATGGCGGGGGTACCGAAATACCTGTTGAACACCTCGGCAGCTGTCGGCGTGTGCAGCCGTTGGCCGACCACCTCTGAGCGTTCCAGTTCGTCAGGCGAGGTCGCGCTCGCGTCCCTGGCGTTGCGCAGGCGCTGGCGCTCGAGTGCGGCGGCGAGCTCCGCTTTCTTGCGCGCCTCTTCGTCGGCGGCTTTCGCGGCGGCGCTTTTTGGTACGCCGCCCGCAGGTTCCGGGGCAGCGCAGTGGGTGAGCACCACCGATTGGGGGTGGCAGTCGGCACCGGTTAGGCTTTCTTGCGCCACAGCACCGCTGGCCAGCAGATTGAGCACGGCGAACAGCACAGCAAGTCGTCTCATCGGGCCACCTTGGGTCATCAGCGAGATCAAGCGGACAGGTAAATCGTTGCCGAGCCGGCGTTGCAAGTCAACCGATCGCGTTTCGGCTACATTAATAGGCTGCATCGCGCGAAAATTGAATTCCGCAAACCTTTCTGCGTGAGCGATGTCACATGCCTAGTCCGCTCTTCGTCATAGAGTATGATGTTCGTCCCACCGAGCAGCGCGACGTCACCGATTCCGTCTGGTCCTTCGATTGCTTCCCATAGTGACTATGAAATTTTTCCCCCGGGTAACCTTTGCGGCACTGTTCGCCGCTGTGCTGAGCCTGCAATCTCCTGTCGCGCTTGCCGCCCCGCCGGCCGGCGCACATCTGAATGTGGCCTCAGTGGATTCAAAGCGCCTGCTCGAGGAGTCAGCGCCGGCCAAGGCAGCCTACGAAAAGATCAGCACGGAGTTCAAGCCGCGCCAGCAGGCTTTGCAGGCGCAGGGACAAAAGCTCAAGCAGGCAAGCGATCAGTTCGATCAGAATTCCGCACACATGACCGATGCTGACCGTGTACAGCAGCAGCGCACGCTGTCCGAACTTGACCGCACCTTCCAGCGTGATCAGCGTGCTTTCAGCGAAGATTTCAATGCGCGCCGCAGCCAGGAATTGTCTGGCCTGCTCGAGCAGATGAACCGCGCGATCCGCAAGATCGCCGAATCGGGCGGTTACGACATCGTGGTGCAGGATGCCTATTACGCCAGCCCTCGCGTCGATATCACCGAGCAGGTGTTAAAAGAACTGGCCAATCCGTCACCTGCTAGCAAGTAATTACTTACTACGGTGACCTGCCGGGCAGCCTCGCGGCGCCCGCTGCCAACTACTTCTTGGTGAGATTGTTCTGGTCAAGGTTGACCGTGGCAGTCTCGCTCCCCCTGGTCGTGACGGCAGCCCGCACGGCCGGGCCCTGCGCTCCCTTGGGTGCAGAAAGCGTGGTCAGGACAATCCAGGGACCTTCGGGCAGGTTGTTGAACGAATAGCTGCCGTCGCGGCCGCAGGCCACATGTCGCACCAGGTGGTCATAGCGATCGTCCTCGACCCCGACGTCACCGATATCGTCGCCGTTGCCGATGCGCCTGGCCTTGGACTGGAAGAAGGGTGTGTCGGGCAGCAGGTACACCTGATGGCCGTAGCAGGTCTGCGGCGCTGTGGCATCGCCCGCATTGACAGTGCCACGGACCACGGCAAGACCGCCCTGCAGGTAAGCGGCATGCGCTGCAAGATTGAAGGGCGGCTCGGGATTTCGCACATTCTCGATGGTGCTGCATGCCGACAGCGCGAGCGCCAGGGTCACGCCTGCGCATAGCACCCCAATTCGGTTGGCACTCCGGCCGCCTTGATGGCTTTGGTTGTTGGTGTTCTTCATTCCGCCAATCCTTCTTTCTTGAGATTCACAATATTCAGGCGCGCCGCGCGTCAACACAGGAACGGGCTGCTTCTCCACCAAACCGATGGATGCCGCAGCGGCTGCGATTCTACCTTGCCCTGGTTTGCCAAAACATCTCGAAATTGACCCCGCTGCAGGACAACAACGTCTCCGGCGCGCAACGGCTGACTGCATGCGCGCCGTGCGTTTTACAGAAAAACGCATCCTGCTCGGGTATCCTTTGAGCACGTCGCTGGCTCGGCCACCAATGCCCGGTCGAACAGGCGCATGCTGCACTGCGGGCGTGGGGAGCCGGCTTTCGGTACAATTAGAGTGTTTAGAGCTTGCCTCCCCTATCGGCAACGCTCGTGCCCGCGTGGCGCGAGCGAATCGCAGTCCGCATTTTGATCCCCCCTATGTGTCCGCCGCGCCCCAAAAGCGCGAGTGGATAGGCGACCCCGTCGCAAGGAGTTTTGCTTGAGTAAGTTTGATCTGAGGCTCGCAGTGATTGCCGCGGCCGTTCTGCTTACAGGCTGTGCGGTCGGGCCTGACTTCAAGTCGCCTGACGCCCCGCAAACCAGTCGTTTCACGCCGGCACCGATGGTGGCCAGCACCGTCGGCGCGCCCGTGGTGGCAGGCGACGTGCAAACGCTGCACGACGGCGGCACGATTCCGGCCGACTGGTGGACCCTGTACCAGTCGCCCGAGCTCGATGCCCTGATCAAGATCGCGATCGCCAACAATCCCACGCTGCAGAGCGCGTCGGCCGCCTTGAAGAGTGCGCAAGAGCAGGTCACGGTTGCACGCGCTGGATTCTTTCCCAACGTCACCGGCACGGTGCAGGATGCGCGCGAACGCGTCTCGCCCATCACCAGCGGCCTGCCGGCCAACCTGGTCTATGAGCTCAACGTCGCCCAGGTCGCGATCAACGCCTCCTATACCGTCGACCTGTTTGGTGCCACGCGGCGCACTGTGGAAGCGTCGCAGGCGCAGGTCGATTACTACAACTTCGAGCTCGAGGCCGCCTACCTGACCTTGACCAGCAATATCGTCACCACCGCCATCAAGGAGGCCTCGCTGCGCGCCCAGCTGGCGGCCACCAACGAGGTGCTGGGTTTCGAAAAACATCAGCTCGACCTGCTGCAGCGCCAGTTCCAGCTGGGTGCAATTCCCAAGGCCAACGTGCTTTCGCAGCAATCGCTGGTGGCCGGTACTGAGGCCACCGTGCCGGGACTCGACAAGCAGCTGGCGCAGACGCGCCACATGCTGGCGGTGATGATCGGCCAGCTGCCAAGCGAGGCGAAGCTGCCTGAATTCACGCTCGACAACCTGCATCTGCCGACCGATGTGCCCGTCAGTCTGCCGTCTGACCTGGTGCGGCAACGCCCGGATCTGCGCGCCAGCGAAGCACAGCTGCATTCGGCCAGCGCACAGGTCGGGGTCGCCACCGCGCAGCTTTACCCGCAGCTCTCGATCAGTGCCTCCTACGGCCGTGAAGGGCTGGACTACTCTGACCTGTTCAAGGGTGCGGCCACGGTCTGGAGTCTGGGCGCCGGTCTCACGCAACCGCTCTTCAATGCTGGCGAACTGCGTGCCAGGAAACGCGCTGCCGTCGATGCCTATGAACAAGCCGACGCGCAGTACCGCTACACGGTGCTGAGCGCTTTCCAGAACGTGGCTGACTCGCTGCGCAATCTCGATACCGATGCGCTGGCACTCAAGGCTTACGCGGAGAGCGCCTCGGTTGCCCAGCAGTCGGTCGACCTGTCGCAGGCGCAGTACAAGCTAGGCGCCGTGACCTTCTTCCAGCTGCTGCAAAACGAAACGCTCTACCAGCAGGCGCGCGTCAATCTGGCCCAGGCGCAGGCAACCCGCCTGGCCGATACCGCTGCCCTGTACCAGTCGCTGGGAGGCGGCTGGTGGAATCGCGGCGAAACGATTGCCGCCGCACAGGCCGCAGCGCAGCCCGACCAGAGCAACCAGTAACGCCACCGAATAACGCGTACAACGCGAACGAACAACGAGGGATTGAATGGCAACTCAGCAGATGAACAAAACAAAAGTCGCGGTGCGCACCATCATCTTGGTCGGCATCGTCGTCGTCATCATCGGCGCAATCATCACACTCAAGATAGTTTTCGGCGGCAAGTTCAAGAAGATCATGGCCGCCCAGGCCGGTGCGCCGCAGACGGTGTCGACCACCCTCGCCAAGGTCGATGACTGGCAGATTCAGGCCTCAGCCGTGGGCAGCACGCGCGCAGTGCATGGCGTGGACATCACAACCGAGCTGGCGGGCCTGGTACGCGATCTCAAGTTCAAGAACGGCGACGAAGTCAAGGCAGGCCAGGTGCTGGTGGAACTGAACACGGATTCGGACCTGGCGACCCTGCACTCACTGCAAGCCAATGCCGACCTGTCGAAGGTGGTGCTCAATCGCGACAAGCAGCAGCTGGCCGCCGATGCCATCGCGCAGGCCCAGGTCGACAACGACCTGGCCGACCTCAAGTCCAAGGAAGCGCAGGTCGCCGCGCAGCAGGCCACGCTCGACAAGAAGATCATTCGTGCGCCGTTTGCAGGCAAGCTTGGTATCTCGACCGTCAATCCCGGTCAGTACATCAATCCGGGCGACAAGATCGTGACGCTGCAAAGCATCGATCCGATCTATGTCGACTTCACCTTGCCGCAGCAGGCCCTGTCGAGCATCCAGATCGGCCAGTCCGTGACGGTCACGACCGACACTTATCCCGGGGTCTCCTTTCCGGGCAAGCTGACCGCCATCGATCCGAAGATCGATACGGCGACGCGCAATGTGTCACTCGAGGCGACTTTTCCGAATGCCAAGCGGCAGCTGTTTCCGGGCATGTTCGGTCACGTGATGGTGGCCAATGGCGGACCACAGCGCTACATCACGCTGCCCCAGACCGCGATCACCTACAACGCCTATGGATCGACTGTGTTCGTGGCGCAAAACACCAAGGCGGCTGACGGCACCACCCATCTGACTGCCCAGCAGGTGTTCGTGACCACAGGCCCGGTCCGTGGCGACCAGGTCGCGGTCTTGAAGGGCATCAAGGAAGGTGATCAGGTCGTCACGACCGGTCAACTCAAGCTCTTCAATGGCGCTGCCATGGTGGTGGATAACAGCATTCCTCCGGCCAACGATCAAAGCCCGACGCCGCAGGAAAAGTAAGCTAGACGCAAAGGTCGCTACACATGAATTTCACCGATATCTTTATCCGCCGCCCGGTTGCGGCGGCAGTGGTCAGCCTCCTGATTCTGGTGCTCGGCCTGCGCTCGCTGTCGAGCCTGCCGGTCAATCAGTATCCGAAGACCCAGAATGCCGTGGTCACCATCTCGACCACCTATTTTGGTGCTGATGCTGCAACCATTGCCGGGTTCATCACCCAGCCGCTCGAGGCCGCCATCGCGCAGGCCCAGGGTATCGACTACATGTCGTCGCAAAGCGTCAACGGGGTATCGGTGATTACCGCCACCTTGCGTCTGAATTATGACGGCGACAAGGCGATGACGGAAATCAATACCCAGGTGCAATCGGTCAAGAACCAGTTGCCGGCTGCCTCGCAAGAGCCGGTACTGAACATCCAGACCGGGCAAACCACGGACGCCATGTACATGGGGTTTTACAGCGATGTGCTGCCGACCAACAATGTCACCGATTTCCTGGTGCGGGTGGTCAAGCCGAAGCTCGATTCGATCGAAGGTGTGCAGACCGCCGAGATTCTCGGTGCTCGACAGTTCGCACTGCGCGCGTGGATGGACTCCGACAAGCTGGCGGCACACAACGTGACCGCGCAGGATGTGTACGCTGCGCTCGGTTCCAACAATTACATCGCCGCGGTCGGGACCACCAAGGGCCAGATGGTGTCGGTCGACCTGACGGCAGCGACTGATCTGCACTCCGTCGATGAATTCAAGCAGCTCATCATCAAGCAGAACGGCACCTCGGTGGTGCGTCTGCAGGACGTCGCCGATGTGGTGCTGGGTGCCGAGAACTACGACCTGAACGTTGCCTTTAGCGGCAAGCGTTCAGTGTTCATCGGTATCAAGGTCGCGCCCGAGGCCAACATCCTCGATGTCGCCAAGCGCGTGCGTGAAGCATTCCCCGAGTTGCAGCGCGGACTGCCGACCGGCGTCACCGGTCAGATCGTGTACGACTCGACCGACTTCATCAATACGTCAATCTTCGAAGTGGTCAAGACCCTCATCGAGGCGCTCTTGATCGTGACAGTGGTGATCTTCTTGTTCCTTGGCAGCTTCAGGGCGGTTGCGATCCCCGTGATCGCGATGCCGCTGTCATTGATCGGCACCTTCTTCGTGATGCTGGTGCTGGGCTATTCGATCAACCTTCTGACCCTGCTCGCGCTGGTGCTGGCCATCGGTCTTGTGGTCGATGACGCCATCATCGTGGTGGAAAACGTCGACCGCCACATGAAGGAAGAAGGGCGTTCGCCGTTCGATGCCGCCATCGTTGCCGCGCGTGAACTGGGCGGTCCGATCATCGCCATGACGATCGTGCTGATCGCGGTCTATGTGCCGATCGGATTTCAGGGCGGATTGACCGGGGCTCTCTTTACCGAGTTCGCCTTCTCGCTGGCGGGATCAGTGGCCGTGTCGGGCGTGATCGCCCTGACCTTGTCGCCCATGATGACTTCGAAGCTGTTCAAGGCGAACGAGAAGGAAACGCGCTTTGTGCATTTCATCAATCACAATTTCGACCGCTTTCGCGGCTGGTACGGACGGCGTCTGTCGGGCACGCTGGACACCTATCCGGTGATGATCATCTTCGGTTTTGTGGTGCTCGCCGCAGTTCTTTATCTGGGCGACACGGCACGCTCTGAACTCGCGCCCGAAGAAGATCAGGGCATTGTGCTGGGCCAGATTGTGGGCCCGCCCGATGCCACTGCACAGCAGATGCTGACCTACAGCGAGGCGATGTTCAATGCCGCCAAGGATCTGCCCGAGTACCAGCAGATGTTCCAGCTGACCGGTGTGCCGACTGTCAATGCGGGGATCGGCGGGGTGCTGTTCAAGCCCTGGGATCAGCGCACCCGCAGCGCGCATGACCTGCAGCAGATCCTGCAGCAGGCCTGGGCCAAGATCCCGGGCGTGCGCGTGGCTGCATTCCAGTTTCCGGCGCTGCCCGGAAGCTCCGGACTGCCGGTCCAGTTCGTGATCAAGACCACCGAGTCGTTCACCAATCTGAACGATGTTGCGCAAAAGGTGCTGACCAAGGCCCGGCAGAGCGGCATGTTCTTTTTCGTCGACTCGGATCTAAAGCTCGACAAGCCGCAGGCGACCGTGACGGTCGACCGCGACAAGATCGCGGCCCTCGGCCTGCAGCAGGCCGACATCGGCCAGTCGCTCGGCGCGGCGCTCGGTGGCGGTTACGTCAATTACTTCTCGATCCAGGGACGCTCCTACAAGGTCATCCCCCAGGTGCTGCAGACCAATCGTCTGAACCCTGACCAGGTGCTCGACTATTACATCCGCGCATCCAATGGCACGGTGGTGCCGGCCAGCACGGTGGCGAGTATCACCACTTCGGTCGTGCCTGAGTCGATCAATCACTTCCAGCAGCTCAACTCCGCCACCATTTCGGGAGTCTCGGGAGCATCTGACGGTGACGTGCTCAACTTCCTCCAGCAGGCCTTGAAGGAAGCAGCGCCCACCGGTTACGACGTCGATTACGCCGGCGCGTCGCGCCAGTACATCAAGGAGTCCGGCGGCTTCGTCATCACCCTGCTGTTCGCCATCATCATCGTGTTCCTCGCGCTGGCGGCGCAGTTCGAAAGCTTTCGCGACCCGTTCGTGATTTTGCTGTCGGTACCGATGGCGCTGTTTGGCGCCTTGATGTTCGTCAATCCCGTGATGACACTCAACATCTACACCAAGGTGGGGTTGGTCACGCTGGTCGGGCTGATCAGCAAGCACGGCATTCTGATCGTGCAGTTTGCAAACCAGCTGCAGCGTGGCAAGGGTCTCACCAAGCGTCAGGCGATCGAGGAAGCCGCTGGCGTTCGCTTGCGGCCGATCCTGATGACGACCGCTGCCATGGTGCTCGGCGTGCTGCCGCTCGTGATCGCCTCGGGCGCAGGTGCTGCGGGTCGCAGAAACATGGGTATCGTGATCTTTACCGGCCTGTCGATCGGCACCATGTTCACCTTGTTCGTGGTGCCTGCCTGGTACCTGTTCCTGGGCGCTGACCATCACGCCGAAAAGAACGACGCAACCGGGGGCGTTCCAGACGCCGACCCGGTGCATGCCTGAAGCCCTGGCGCGCCGTTGATCGGCGCGCCACGCGCTTTGAGGCGAACAGGCGACGTTTCGTCGCCTGCCCCTCGAAACGGCGCGCCCGGCACCTTATCTTTGCATTGTCGAATTTGGAGAATGCACCATGAACCGTCGTAACTTCGTTTTTATTGCGCTTGCAGCAACCCTGCCGGTGGGCAGCGCCTTTGCCGATCCGGCCAGCCGCAATGTGCCGGTGGCAGGTATT
>CAZZVZ010000021.1:0-10894 GCA_964657655.1 Gammaproteobacteria bacterium
GGTCGAAGGATGGAAACACGCATTCGTGTGCTGGCAGCGGCCGCGACGATCTGCCGGTCCTGACCGAAATCCTGATTCCGGGTCAGGTCCCGACACCGGCCGGCGGCGCGGCGCTCACGGCAGGAACCGAGGCCGCCTGGGAGGCGCTCGAGCGCGATGTGCGCGAGAGCGTGCTGCGCGGTCTGCAGGGACGACTCGACCTGGTGCTCGAGCAGCGCGTCAACGACGCGGTCCACAACGCCGTCGACCGGGCACTCACCGATCTTGCAGCCGACATCAAGGCGAGCGTGCGCGATTCGCTGCGCGACATCGTGGCGCGTGCGGTTACCCTCGAAATCTCGCGCCTGCGGGCCACACGTGTGGTGCTGCCGCCAAACGAGTAGCCGGAGCGCTGCCGGCTGCAGCACTCGGAAGAGGCAGATAGCAGCGCTCGACCGCAACATGCGGCACTGTTGATTCCACCTGGTAGGCAGCCATCGGCTGGGCCGCGGTGATGCGCGTGTATGGCGCCCGATCGACCGACATGACAAGGCCAAGCCCGAGCGCCTTGGCGATTGCTTCGGTGCGATTGCGCGCATTCAGCTTGCCGATGATGGCGCGAATATGGTTGGTCACGGTGTGCGGGCTGCGAAAGGTCTCGCGCGCGATGCGCGCGCTGGTGTGGCCTGCCACCAGATAGTCGAGGATCTGGCGTTCGGCACGCGTCAGGATGACCGACTGACGCTGTTCGACCCCTTCACGTTCACTGGCCAGCGCGCTCAACAGCGCGTCGTGCATGTGCGGTGCGAGCAGGCGCATGCCGTAATCAACGCGTGCAGCAGGTGCTGCCGCGGGCGCTGCAAACAGGAAGTAGCTGCCGCGCTGGCGCGATCCGAAACTGCGTTCCATGGCAGCACCCACCAGCTGCTCGTTCGGAAATGTCGCTCGCATCTGGCCGAGATGCTGGCTCAGGCGTGTCAGATCAACCGGTCTCAATCCGTCGCGCGCGCCGCTCCATGCACGGCGCAGGACCACCGTGCCACGCTCGTCGCGCCACTGCTCGATCAGGCCGCCGCGCACACCGCGCAGCAACAGCCGGTCAATATTGACTTCGCGTGCCAGGAACACGCCGGTGCCGCAGGCCATCACGCGATAGCCCACCAGCGGGCGCACATAGCAATCCATCCAGTCGAGGAACTGGTCGACTGCGCGTACCCGCAGCGCCGCTTCACAGGCCGCCACCCAGTCACTGCGCGCGGCTAGGCGATGCGCGGCGCTAAGCTCGGACCAGAGGGCCGCTCGAGGTAGATTCATTGCTGTTCCCATCAACACAAGGCACGGAAGTGCGACAAGAGCAGTTTTGGTCATTTTGGAGGAAGCGGGCATAGCTAAATTGCGTCATATGCGGCGGGTGAGCCCCGCCTTGCATTGTCAGGGCAGCGCGCCGACGAGATCGGCAGGTTGCGCAATTGCGCTGGCCGCCAGGCCTGGACGCCCTTCGCCGGGCGCTGGCCATCCATCCGCCGACATCGATCACGGACCAATTCGGGACAGGACGGTGGCACGCGATAGAATCACGGGTTGTTCGCACAGGTTGGCAAAAAGTCGATGAGCGCCGTAGCACAGCAAGAGCCAGAACTGCCCAAGAGTTTCGATCCGCATACCATCGAGGCCGAGTGGTACCCGCGCTGGGAGCAAAGCGGTGCCTTTCGCGCCGGCGAGGCCAGCAAACCGGCCTATTGCATCCAGTTGCCGCCGCCCAACGTGACCGGCACGCTGCACATCGGCCACGCCTTCCAGCAGACGCTGATGGATTGCCTGGTGCGTTACCACCGCATGCGCGGTTTTGATGCCAACTGGGTGGTCGGCACCGATCACGCCGGGATTGCCACGCAGATCGTGGTGGAACGCCAGCTTGAAGCGCAGGGCGAGAATCGCCGGTCGCTTGGCCGGGAAGCTTTCGTGAAACGGGTCTGGAGCTGGAAGGAGCAATCCGGCTCGACCATCACCTCGCAGATGCGGCGGCTGGGCGCTTCGGGCAACTGGACCTTTGCCGATACCTCAGGACAGAAAGCCGGCTACTTCACCATGGACGAGCGCATGTCGCTGGCCGTCAGGGAAGTGTTCGTGCGCATGTATCAGGAGGGTCTGATCTATCGCGGCCAGCGGCTTGTCAACTGGGACCCCAAGCTCGGCACTGCGGTCTCCGATCTTGAAGTCGACAGCGAGGAAGAAGATGGCTTCCTGTGGGAAATCCGCTATCCGTTTGCCGACGGCAGCGGCGCGCTGACGGTTGCGACCACGCGACCGGAAACCATGCTCGGCGACGTGGCCGTGGCGGTCAATCCGAATGACCCGCGCTACAGCGCGGCGCTTGGCAAACAACTGCTGCTACCCCTGACAGAGCGCACCATTCCCGTGATCGGCGACGATTACGTCGACGTCGAGTTCGGTACCGGCTGCGTCAAGATCACCCCGGCGCACGATGACAATGACTGGGCCGTCGGCCAGCGCCACGGCTTGAAGCCGATCAACATCTTCACGCTCGAAGCACGCGTCAACGACAACGCACCCAACGCCTATCGCGGCATGGATCGCTTCGATGCGCGCGCACAGATCCTGAAGGACCTCGACGCGCAAGGTCTGCTGGTCGCCACCAAGAAGCACAAGCTCAAGGTGCCACGCTCGGAACGGACCGGCCAGATCATTGAGCCGATGCTGACCGAGCAGTGGTTCATGCGCATGAAGGGTCTGGCCGACAACGCGCTCAAAGTCGTGGCCGATGGCCAGGTGCGTTTCTTTCCGGAGCAGTGGGCATCGACCTACAACCACTGGCTCGAAAATATCCAGGACTGGTGTATCTCGCGTCAGCTGTGGTGGGGGCATCAGATCCCGGCGTGGTACGACGAGGCCGGCAATATCTATGTGGCACGCGACGAAACCGAAGCTGCCGCGAAGGCGCAGGCGGCAGGTGTCACCAGCCCGTTAAGACGCGATGCCGACGTGCTCGACACCTGGTTCAGTTCGGCGCTGGTGCCGTTCACCTCGCTTGGCTGGCCGGAACAAACGTTCGAGCTGGAACGCTATCTGCCTTCGGCGGTGCTGGTCACCGGCTTTGACATCATTTTCTTTTGGGTCGCCCGGATGATCATGATGACGCTGCACATCACCGGCAAGGTGCCGTTTCGCGATGTCTACATCAACGCCCTGATCCGTGATGCGGAAGGCGCCAAGATGTCGAAGACCAAAGGGAACACGATTGATCCGATCGACATCGTCGACGGCATCTCCCACGCGGATCTGCTCGCCAAGTCGCTGCAGAGCCTGGTTCTGGAATCACAGCGCGAGACCGCCAAGGAAAATATCCGCAAGCATTATCCGAATGGCATTGCTGCCTACGGCGCAGATGCACTGCGTTTCACGCTGGCAGCCCAGGCCACCTTTGCACGCACCCTGAACTTCGACATGAATCGGTGCGAGGGCTACCGCAACTTCTGCAACAAACTGTGGAACGCGACCCGCTTCGTGCTCATGAACTGCGCCGGCAAGGCGTGCACCGCGCCTTCAAACGGCACGCCGCTGGCACTGCCCGAACGCTGGATCCTGAGCCGCCTGGAGCGCGCCATCGCCGACACCGAGCGCGGCTTTGCCGGCTATCGCTTCGATCTGGCAGCCGCTGCCATCTATCAGTTCGCCTGGGATGAATACTGCGACTGGTATCTGGAACTGGCCAAGGTGGCGCTGCAGTCCGATGATGCAGCAGCGCAGCAGCAAACGCGCTATGTACTGGTCAGCGTGCTCGAATCAGTGCTGCGCCTCGCGCATCCCGTGATTCCTTTCATCACCGAAGAGCTGTGGCACAAGGTCGCGCCATTGGCGCGCGGTGGCGCGCTGGCGCCAGACGAGCTGCTGCTGACGCAGCCTTATCCCGCACCCGACGAACAACTGATCGATGTGGCCGCCGAGGACTGGGTCGAAGGCCTGAAGGCCAAGGTCGATGCGGTTCGCGCACTGCGCAGCGAGATGAACCTTTCGCCCGCGCAACGCGTGCCCCTCATCATGGCCTGCGAGAGTGCAGCCGAGCGTGAAGCAGCGCTGCTCGATGCACCCTATCTGAAGCTGCTTGGCAAACTGGCCGAGGTCAAGATCGAGGCGGACCTGCCAAGCGATGCCGTGGCTGCAGTCCAGGTGGTCGGAGGTGCACGCCTGATGCTGTCGGTGGTGGTCGATCGCGGCGCGGAGATCGAACGCCTCAACAAGGAAATTCTGAAGCTCGAAAGCGAGACCACCAAGCTGGCAGATCGCCTGGCCGGTCCGTTCGCGACCAAGGCGCCTGCCAACGTGATTGCGCAGGAACGCGCCCGGCTGGAGCAGTTCCAGCAGAACCTCAGCAAACTACAAGAACAAAAGAGCCGGCTGGAACGCTAGCCAGCCTACTTTTTGGAGACATGCATGCGCTACTTCCTCGCGCCACTGATCCTGGCCACCCTCCCGCTGTTGGCAGGCAGCGTACGCGCTGCCGACCAGAACGCCGCGCCATCACCCGTGGGCGTTTGGAAAACCATCGATGACAGCAGCGGCAAGCCGCAGGCACTGGTCAGGATCATCGACGTCAATGGCGAACTGCGCGGCAGCATCGCGCGCCTGTATCAGGAGCCCAACGAGGATCAGAACCCGCATTGCGAGAAGTGCTCGGGAGAACGCAAGAATGCCCCGATTCTTGGCATGACGATTCTCTACGGCCTGCACAAGGATGACGAAGGCAACTGGTCGGGCGGCGAAATTCTTGATCCCAACAACGGCGACACCTATCACAGCAAGGTGTCGATCTCGCCTGACGGCAAGACACTCACCATGCGCGGGTATATCGGTGTATCGCTATTTGGACGCTCGCAGACCTGGCTGCGCGTCGAGTGACAAGCGCCTAGCGGCGCTTGAGCACGTGGACCCATCCGCCTTCGGCTTCGATCTGACGGATCAGGTCATTGCCGGTCTGGCGCGCGAACGCCTGGAAATCGCGCACCGAACCCGGGTCGGTTGAGATCACCTTGAGCGTCTCGCCACGCTCCATGGTGGCAAGCGCTTTCTTGGCGCGCAGGATCGGCAGCGGACAGGTGAGGCCACTGGCGTCGACTTCGCGGTCAAATTCAATCACGGACATGATGCGCCCCTAATTTGCAGCCGTCGCTGGCTGGCGCGGCGGTAGATCGATGAACTCGTAGGGCAGATTGCGGGCCTTCATCCAGTCGGCCACGGCGTAGCCGGTACCGGCTCGCCAGGGACGCAGGCGCTCTGGCGCGACCAGCTTCACATCCACCAGTTCCTCACCTAATTCTAACGTGCCGCTCGCTTTGGCGTGGTAGGCAATGATGATTTCATTTTTGCGCATGAATTCATACACCCCGATCAGGGCCAGTTCATCGACTTGCAGGTTGGTTTCCTCACGCACTTCACGGGCGATGCCTGCTTCTGGCGTCTCGTCGCGCTCCATGAAGCCGGTGATCAGGCCGAACATGCCCTGCGGCCAGGCCCGGTTGCGGGCAATCACCATGCGGCCCTCGAATTCGATCAGGGCGGCAAGCACCGGCAGCGGATTATCCCAGTGAACAAAATCGCAGCGACTGCAACACAGGCGGTTCTGGCCGGCCAGGTCGCGCCGTTCGAGATCGCTCGCGCAGCGTGGACAAAAGCGCCAGACATGATCGAGGCCCTCGCTCATGGCGTGATGGCCCTGACGGTACTTCCAGCCACGCTCACTGCAGTCGATGCCACGCTGCCTCCTACGGAGACCGCAGTACTGGCCACCGATCCTGCGACGCTGACAGCGCTGCTGGCGACGCTTCCGGCTGCGGACACGGCGCTGCAGCCGCCGCCAGCCAGCGCAACGGGCAGTGCTGCAGCCCAGACGACAAGACGAACACACGGCGCCATGGAAGCTAGATTCTCTCTTCTGCCCAGCCACGCACGCTCGACAATGCGGCGGGCAGGTTGGCAGGCAGTGTGCCGCCTGCCTGCGCCATGTCCGGTTTGCCGCCGCCTTTGCCGCCAACCTGCTGGGCCACAAAGTTGACCAGTTCACCGGCGCGCACACGACTGACTGCGTCGGCTGTCACGCCTGCGATCAGCGCAACCTTGCCGTCGTTGACCGAACCCAGCACGATGGCCGCGCTCTTGAGCTTGTCCTTCAACTGGTCCATGGTTTCGCGCAGCGTCTTGGCATCCGCGCCCGGCAGCGCCGCCGCCAGAACCTTGACGCCGCGAATGTCGACCGCCTGCGCCAGCAACTCATCACCCTGGGCTGCAGCAAGACGCGACTTTGCAGCGGCCAGTTCGCGCTCCAGCGAACGCACGCCGGCCAGTACCTGGGCGATGCGGCTCGTCAATTCCTCGACCGGAGCCTTGAGGGCAGCTGCTGCTTCGTGCACCTGCTGATCGAGATGCTGTACCAGGGCAAGCGCCCCTTCGCCGGTGACTGCTTCGATGCGGCGTACGCCCGATGCCACGCCGCTCTCGGACGTGACCTTGAAAAGACCGATGTCGCCGGTACGGCTCACGTGGGTGCCGCCGCACAGTTCGATGGAACTGCCGATATCGAGCACGCGCACCACGTCACCATACTTTTCGCCGAACAATGCCATGGCGCCGGCTGCAACCGCATCGTCGTAGCCCATGCTGCGCACGCGCGTGGCGTGGTTGCCGAGAACTTCAGCGTTGACGCGCTGCTCGATGTCGCGAATCTGCTCGGCCGTGAGTGCCGCATCGTGCGAGAAATCAAAGCGCGTCTTGTCGGCATCGACCAGCGAACCGCGCTGCTGAACGTGCTTGCCGAGCACGTCGCGCAACGCCTTGTGCATCAGATGCGTGGCCGAGTGATTGCGCATCGAGCGGGCACGGTGATCGCGATCGACCTCTGCCTTGATGGCATCGCCCACCGCGAGCGAGCCGGTCAGCAATTGACCATGGTGGCCGAACACCTCGCTCTGGATCTTTTGCGTGTCGCTGACAGCAAAGCTGGTATGGCCGGCCAGCAGCAGTCCACTATCTCCGACCTGGCCGCCCGATTCTGCATAGAACGGCGTGCGATCAAGAACCACCACCGCTTCGGTTCCCGCATCGATACGCTCGACCGGCGTGCCTTCGACGTAGATGGCAAGCACACTGCTGTCGGCCACCAGGTGTTCATAGCCGATGAAGCTGGTCTTGGCACCGCTGTACTCGAGCGCAGCCGACGCCTTGAACTTGCCGGCGGCGCGCGCCTGGGTGCGCTGGCGTTCCATGGCGCGCTCGAAGCCTTCGCTGTCGAGCGCGATGTTGCGTTCGCGGCAGATGTCAGCGGTCAGATCGACCGGAAATCCATAAGTGTCATACAACAGGAAGGCGGTCTCGCCATCGAGCACCGGCGCGGCACTGGACGGCAGCGTCGCGAGAGCCGCCTCGAGCACCTTGAGACCATTTTCGAGCGTCTCGCCAAAGCGTTCTTCTTCCTGTTGCAGGACCTGCTCGACGCGCGCCTTGGCTTGCGTCAGCTCCGGATAGGCAGCGCCCATCTCGGCCACCAGCGCTGGCACCAGGCGATAGAAGAACGGCTTGGTCTGACCGAGCTTGTTGCCATGGCGCAGCGCGCGCCGGATGATCCGGCGCAGCACGTAGCCGCGCCCTTCGTTGCCCGGGATGACGCCATCGACGATGAGAAACGAGCAGGCGCGGATGTGGTCGGCAATCACACGCAGCGACGGATGCTCCCGATCCCTGCAGCCAGTCTCCTTCATCACGGCATCGATGATGTGCTGGAACAGGTCGATTTCGTAGTTGCTGTGCACATGCTGCAAGATCGCGGCAAGGCGCTCGAGCCCCATGCCGGTATCGACGCACTGGCGCGGCAGCGGCGTGAAGGTGGCAACGCCATCGGGCCCGATCTGGCGATCGAACTGCATGAACACGTTGTTCCAGATCTCAATGTAGCGATCGCCGTCTTCGTCAGGCGAACCCGGCGGTCCGCCGGCGATTTCAGGACCGTGATCGTAGAAGATCTCGGAACAAGGGCCGCACGGCCCGGTATCGGCCATCTGCCAGAAATTGTCGGAGGCGTACGGTGCACCCTTGTTGTCGCCGATGCGGATCACGCGTTCAGGTGGCAGGCCGATGGTATTGACCCAGATGTCGTAGGCCTCGTCGTCACTCTGGTAGACCGTGGCCCACAGGCGCTCAGGCGGCAGACCATATACTTTGGTCAACAGCTCCCAGGCCCAGATCAGCGCATCGCGCTTGAAGTAGTCGCCAAACGACCAGTTGCCGAGCATTTCGAAGAAGGTGTGGTGGCGCGCGGTATAGCCGACATTCTCGAGATCGTTGTGCTTGCCGCCGGCGCGCAGGCAGCGCTGCACCGAGGCAGCCCGCACATAGGGACGCGTTTCGGTGCCGAGGAACACGTCCTTGAACTGCACCATGCCCGAATTGGTGAATAGCAGGGTCGGATCGTTGTTCGGCACGAGCGAAGACGACCTCACCACGGTGTGGCCGTGGCCTTCGAAAAACGACAAAAACTTTGCGCGGATCTCTGCTGCTTTCATTTTTCACGGGGCGCGCGAGGCGTCCAGACCTAAAACGGAACGGTTTGACGGACAATCCATCAATTATACGTGTGCCGCCCTGAAGGCCGGGGTGGCGATAACAGGAGACCCATAGAATGGCGCTGACCCTCGCACTCGACCAGGGCACCACCAGTTCCAGAGCGATCGTGTTCGATCTCAACGGAATGCCCAAGACAAGCGCACAGGCCGACCTGCGCCAGATCTATCCGCAGCCGTCCTGGGTGGAACACGATGCAAGGGAGATCCTGGCGACCCAGCTCGATTGCGCAAACAAGGCGCTCGACCAGCTTGGCAGCAAGAAATCGGAGGTGCAATGCATCGGCATCGCCAACCAGCGCGAGACGGCCGTGATCTGGGACAGGAAGACCGGCGTCCCGATCCATCACGCAATCGTCTGGCAGGATCGCCGCACAGCCGCCTGGTGCGATGCCCAGGTCGAGGCTGGTCATCTGCCACTGGTCAAGGACAGTACCGGCCTGGTGCTCGATCCCTACTTCTCGGCCGGCAAGGTGGTCTGGCTGCTCGACCACGTCGAGGGGGCCCGAGCGCGCGCCGAGCGCGGCGAGCTGGCATTTGGCAACATCGACTCGTGGCTGATCTGGAACATGACCGGCGGCCTGCACGTGACCGATGTGACCAACGCGTCGCGCACGCTGCTGTTCAATATTCACAAGCACTGCTGGGATGAGCGCCTGCTCGACGCCTTCGACATTCCCCTCAGGCTGTTGCCCGAGGTGCGGCCCTCCAGCGGTGATTTTGGCGCGACGCGCGCCGACCTGTTCGGCCGGGCCATTCCGATCGGCGGGGTGGCAGGCGACCAGCAGGCCGCTCTTTTTGGCCAGGGCTGTGTCGCCTCCGGCCAGGTCAAGAACACATACGGGACCGGCTGCTTCATGCTGATGCACACCGGGGACACGGCGCGTGCCTCCAAGCACGGCCTGGTCACCACCTGTACCGCGCAGGCCGATGCCACACACGGCTACGCCATCGAGGGCAGCGTATTCTCGGCAGGCTCTGCAGTGCAGTGGCTGCGCGATGAACTGCACATCATCGATGCTGCCGCCGACATCGAAGCATTGGCTGCGAGCGTGCCCGACAGTGGCGGTGTGGTGCTGGTGCCGGCCTTCACCGGACTCGGCTCGCCGCACTGGGACGCCTATGCACGCGGCGGCATTTTTGGACTGACGCGTGGCACCAATCGTGCTCACATCGCGCGTGCCGCACTTGATGCAATCGCGCTACAGTCGACCGAACTGCTGCTGGCCATGCATACCGACAGCGGCCTTGAGGTGGCAGAGTTACGCGTGGATGGCGGCGCTGCAGCCAACGACCTGCTGATGCAGCTGCAGGCCGATCTGCTGGGCATTCCCGTGATCCGCCCTGAGGTCGGCGAGACGACGGCACAGGGTGCAGCGGATCTGGCGGCCTTGTCAGCTGGCCTTTGGCAAGACGTCGAATCACTGCACAAGGCGCGACGTGCCGTGGCAAAAGAAACGCGTTTTGAGCCGCGCTTGAGTCGCGACTGGGCACACAGCCAGATGGATGCATGGCGCGCTGCAGTGGCACGCATCCTGACCAAGTGACACTGCAGCCGAGCTTTCTCTTTTTGCAATGAAATTCAATCATCTGGTCGAGATCAACGATCCCGCCAACCCCTTGATCGAGCCGCTCACGCGCGAGCAGATCTGGCGCGGCCTGCTGGTGCGCGCCGAAGATCCCCTGCCGTTCGTGATCGGCCTTGATGAGTGCCGCATCGTCGAGCGCAGCGCGCTCGGTCTGGCGCGTGAACTGGTGTTTGGCGCACTGGTGGTCCGCGACCGCGTGACCTATCAGCCGATGAAGAGCGTGCGCTACGAAACCGCAGCGCAAGACGACATGCCCGCAGCCACGCTCGTCATGACCATCGAGGAACCCGAACCCGGCGCCCTCTTCGTGCGCTTCGAATACGATAGCGGCACCCCGGCTGAACCGCTGGAGCCGATGAGCGAGATGTACGACGATTTCAGGCGCAACGCCTACCAGGAATCCGATATCGATACCATCCGCCTGATCCGCGAGCGGGCTGCCAAGGGTCAGCTCGGCGGCAGCATCAACTAGCTAAAACGGCTAGCGCGCCGGCTCACCCTTGAAAAAGTTGGGGCCGATCAGGTCGATGCGGTCGGTGCACAGCGCATCGACGCCGAGCTGGCGCAATTCTTCCGCACGGCGCAGCGTGTTGACGGTGTAGCAGAAGATGCCGAGACCGCGCTGGTGCATGTCGGCCACCAGTCGCTCGTCGACCACCGGGTGGGCAAAACTCAGATTGGCGAGGGCCGAGCCAAATC
>CAZZVZ010000021.1:10904-16661 GCA_964657655.1 Gammaproteobacteria bacterium
CCTCGTGATTGCAGTGCAAGGCGACGCAATCGAGCGTCTTGAGCTGACCGATCCAGTCACCCTTGAGCCGATGCAGCAGCAAGCCGCGTGGCAAATCGGGGGCGGCCAGTCTGGCAGCGTCGAGTGCCACGGCGCTAAAGGAGGACAGCAGCACCAGCGGCGCCTTGTCACCACGCGCCTCAGCAAAGCTTCGTGCAGCAGCAGCCACGCGTGCGCCGGTCTCGCGATCAAAACCTGGCGCCGGTTTGATCTCGATGTTCATGAAGACTTCGCGACGGCCGCAGTAATCGAGCGCCTGCTCGAGCGTCGGTACCTTCTCGCCATCAAACGCGGCGTCGAACCAGGCACCTGCATCGAGTGTCGCGAGCGCACTGGCAGTGGTTCTGGCGACACTGCCACGGCCTGCGATGGTGCGTCCGAAGGCTGCGTCATGCATCAGCACCGGCACCTCGTCGGCGCTCAGCATGGCATCGAACTCGACGGCACGGTGCCCGTGGGCGACGCCAGCGGCAAGTCCGGCCAGCGTGTTCTCGGGTGCCAGTGTGCCGCCGCCCCGGTGCGCGAAAACGCGCGGAAAGCTCCAGGCCACGATCAGGTCTTCGGCTTTGCCTTGGCTTTGGGAGCGGCCTTGGCCGCCACCGCCTTGGGCGGTGGCGGGGCGTTGTGCATCGCCACGTTACCCTCGCGCACCGCATCGTCGAGAGCTTCCTTGGGCGACTTGGCACCGGCCCAGATCTGTTCGAGTTCGTGGTCACCAACGGCGCGCACCTTCTCGAAATCCGGTAGGCGCTCGCCGCGCTTGCCCACCCCTTGAACTGTGGTGGCTTCACGCATGATGTTGGCAAAGCCGGGCGCACGCGCGTAGCCGTTCGACTTGACCGAAGCATCGAGCGCGGCCGAGGTAAGCGGCAGCGAGCCCGTCTTTTGCGTCCACTCGGCAGCAGCAACCGGAGTTGCCAGGTAGGCCAGGAATACTGCTGTTGCCTTGTACTCTTCGCTCTTCTTGCCTTCGAGCGCCACCAGCGCCGATCCATTGACCAGGGTGTTGACCAGGTTCGCGGCACCTTCTGTGTAGTACGGAATAGGCGCCACACCGACAGAGAACTTGGCGGTGTTGACGACATCGCCGATGGCATCGCTGCCGGTTGTGACGGTGGCGCACTCGCCCGAGGCGAATTTCGCGTCACCCTGGCGATCCGGACCGAAGTAATGGAACAGCTCAGCCTTGGTCCAGCTTTCCAAGAGGGCCATGTGGCGCACGTGCAGCAGGTCGTTGTAGGTCAGCACGGCACCTGGACCATCGAGCCCATTGTCCTTCGATGCAAAGGTCTCACCGTGCACCGTCGACAGGTTCTCGATGTGGATCCAGGATTGTTCACTGGTGGTATACGAGCACTGCCACCCCTTGCCCTGATCCTGCAGCACCAACAGTGCTTTTTGCAGATCGCGCCAGGTGGCCGGCGGGACATCCGGGTCGAGCCCGGCCTTGATGAAGGCATCGCGGTTGTAGAGCAGTACCGGCACACTGGCCTGGTAGGGAAAGCCCATCAGCTTGCCCTTCTCGTCACGCATGAAGGTGACCGAAGCCGGCAGGAAGAAGTTGAAATCCGGTGAATGCACCATCTCCAGGATCTCGTACATCGGCTTGACCACGCCACGCGAGGCAAACAGTTCGGCGCTTTGTTCGTCGTCGACTTCAACCAGGTCCGGTGCCGCGCCGGTTTTCATGGCGGCCAATGCCTCTGCCACAGTCTTGGCGCCGTCGCCTTTGAACGCCAGGGTGACGTGCACCCCCTTTTGTTCATCATTGAATTTCTGGACCAGGGTGCCGAACGTATCAGCAGACACACCAGTCATCGAATGCCACACCTCGATTTCGGTCACCGCGAAGGCGGGAGCGGCGCATAGCGTCAAAAATAAGCCTGCCAGGGTGCCGCGCATAAGACCAACAAATCGCATTTGGGTATCCTTCGCTGATGAAAGCGGGATTATACGGTGCCAAACACCCCCGACTTTTGGCTCGCGGCAATGGCTGATGGAAGGCCGGGAGCAATCGAATCAAATGGCGCGGCGCCGCAATCGACCAAAGCGCGGGCGCCAGCGCTTTAACGGAGCAAGGAAATGACCGAAGCATCGGCAAATGGCGCGCTGCACGGCGTGACGGTGGTGGATCTGACCCGCATCCTGGCAGGTCCCTGGTGCACGCAATTCCTGGGCGACATGGGCGCCGACGTGATCAAGATCGAACGGCCCGAGGGTGGTGACGACACGCGCACCTGGGGCCCGCCCTTCCTCAAGGGACCGGCCGGTGAAGACAGCCACGAGGCGGCTTACTACCTGAGCGCCAATCGCAACAAGCGCTCGGTCGCAGTCGACATCGCCAGCGCCGAAGGGCAGGCCACCATTTTGCAACTGGTCAAGCGAGCTGATGTGGTGATCGAGAACTTCAAGGTGGGCCAACTCAAGCGCTACGGTCTCGACTATGAAAGCCTCAAGGCGGTCAAGCCCGACCTGATCTACTGCTCCATTACCGGCTTTGGCCAGACCGGCCCATGGGCCCAGCGCGCCGGCTACGATTTCATCGTGCAGGGCATCGGCGGTTTCATGTCGGTCACGGGAGAACGCGACGATCTGCCAGGCGGTGGTCCGCAAAAAGCAGGTGTTGCAGTCAGCGATCTGTTCAGCGGACTGTATGCGGCCAACGCCATCATTGCGGCGCTGTTCTACAAGGAGCGCACCGGTCTTGGCCAGGCCATCGATGTAGCACTTCTGGACGTCATGGTCGCGACCATGGCCAACATGAATTCGAACTTTCTGATCTCGAACAAGGTTCCCGGTCGAGCCGGCAACGCACACAGCAATATCGTGCCCTACCAGGTGTTTCCGTGCGCCGATGGGCACATCATTCTGGCCGTCGGCAATGACGGTCAGTTCCAGCGCTTTTGTGCCGCTGCTGGTTGCCCGGAACTGTGCGAGGACGCGCGCTTCGCGACCAATCCGCAGCGCGTCAGACACCGCGACACGCTGGTACCGCTGTTGAATGTCATCCTAAAGACACGCAGCAAGGCCGACTGGATCGCACGCCTCGAGGCGGCCACAGTACCGTGTGGACCGATCAACGGCATCGACGAAGTGTTCGAGAACGAGCAGGTCAAGGCGCGCGGTCTCGCGATCTCGATGCAGCATCCGCTATCAGACGAGGTGCCGCTGGTCGCCAATCCACTCAAGATGAGTGTCACCCCGCCAACCTACAGAAGGCCGCCGCCGATGCTCGGTCAGCATCAGGATGAAGTGCTGGGCACGCTTTTTCCCGCGGCAGCTCCGCGTGATCGGCGCGAATGAAGACTCAAGGTCGCGCCCCGGACGGGTCAACGCAAGCCGTACCCGACAACTTCCACAAGCATCATCTCGCGGGGTTCGCCTGCCCCACGTGTGACTACAAGGGATGGAATGCTTTCGTGGCGACTGGTCTTGATCCGACGCGACGCAGGCAGGTCTGGTTCTGGTGTCCGTCGTGCCGCGGCGAATTCCATTTCCAAAGACGTGCCTGGCTCTGGCTCGGACTACGGAGGCTTTTTTTGCAGATGATCGGCTTCGCGGCGCTCTACGCCGTCGTGATGCTGGTCCAGCAGCAACCCGTGCCATGGATGATGCTGCTCGGCATCACCCTCGCCGCTTCGTGCGCACTGCTTGTCTTCACGATGGTGCTGCGCTCGCCACGCGGCTATCACAGCTTCGACCGTCCAGACGCCTGACTCTGGCAGGCTCACACCGGTTCGAGCGCTGCGGTATCGAACGCAGCATCGGTGCGCGCCGTCAGCACGTGGTCGCGCCAGGCACCGTCGATGTAGAGATAGTTTTTTGCGAGCCCCTCTTCGACAAAGCCAAGCCGTGACAGCAGCGTCGCACTGCGCGTGTTGCTGGGAATGTAGTTGGCCTGGATGCGATGCAGCTTGTGCACCCTGAAAATAAATTCGATGCTGGCCTCGAGCGCTTCGAACATCAGGCCGTGGCCCTGTTGTTCCTCGGCGATCTGGTAGCCCAGCATGCAACTCTGAAACGGACCGCGCGCGATCTGCGAGAAGCCAATCCGGCCGATCACATCATGTGGCGCCTGGCGCAAATACATGTGCAGGCGTATTGCCTTGTCGGCGCGCCAGTCTTCGCTGGCCCGCTTGAGCTGCTCGCGCCAGTACTCTGGCGTGAAGCGCGCTTTCGAGCCAGGTGGATCCCATGGCTTGAAGTGCGCCTGGTTGCGCGTATAGAACGCCGCCAGCGAGGCGGCGTCGCTGACCGATGCAAGACGGATGTTGAGCCGTGCCGTCTCAAGGCCTGGCCCTTTGTCGCGCTCAAACAATCTTGGCCGCTTCATCGAAGTCAAGACGCGGGCTGCGAGGAAACAGCTTGGTCTCATCACCGTAGCCGAGGTTGACCAGGAAGTTGGCGGTATACGTGGTGCCGGCAAAAAATGCCTCATCAACCTTGGCCACATCGAATCCCGACATCGGCCCGGTATCGAGTCCGAGCGCACGAGCCGCGAGGATCAGATAGGCGCCTTGCAGGGATCCGTTGCGAAACGCCGTCGCATCGATCATCTTCTGGTTGCCGACGAACCAAGCCTTGGCGTCGGCATGTGGAAACAGGCGCGGCAGAAGTTCGTAGAACTCCTTGTCGTAGCCGACAATCACCGTCACGGGCGCCGACATGGTCTTGTCGACGTTGTTCGGCGAGAGCGACGGCTTGAGTTTCTGCTTGGCTTCGGGACTCTTGATGAACACGAACCTGGCCGGGCTGCAGTTGGCGGACGTCGGACCCATCTTGACCAGGTCGTAGAGCTGGTGCAAGACCTTGTCGTCGACCGGCTGGCTGCTAAAGCCATTGTGTGTTCTGGCCTTGACGAATAGCTGGTCAAGCGCCGCATTGTCGAGGGATTTGCTGGTCACGTCAGACTCCGTCTTCAAAAAAGCTAGTATGTTAAGACGTTCGACGATCGCACGCAGACTGCCAGGACCCAAACATGGACTTCGACTGGAATAACCCCTACCGCACCATTCGCACGCCGGTGTTTGCGCGCAACGCCGTGGCCACCTCGCAGCCACTGGCCGCCCAGGCCGGGTTGCGCATGCTGCTCAAGGGCGGCAATGCAGTCGACGCTGCGATTGCGGCCGCCGCCGCCATCACCATCACCGAGCCGGTCAGCAACGGTCTTGGCAGCGACAACTTCGCGCTGGTATGGGACAACAACACGCTGCACGGTCTCAACTCATCGGGTGTGGCACCCAAGGGCTGGTCGCCCGAATACTTCGCCAAGAAGCACAATTCCAAGTTTCCAATGCGTGGCTGGGACACGGTCACGGTGCCCGGTGCGGTGGCCGGCTGGGTGACGCTGTCCGAGCGGTTCGGGAAACTGCCATTCGCCGATCTGTTCGAGCCCGCGATCGAACTGGCCGAGCGCGGCCATGCCATTGCGCCGATCGTGGCTGGCAAGTGGCATGCGCAGGTGCCGATTCTCGAATCGCAGCCGGGCTTTGCTGAGGCCTTCATGCCGTACGGCCGGGCGCCCGAGATCGGCGAGCGCTTCGTCTTCAAGGATGCCGGCGCCACGCTGCGCGCCATCGCCGAGTCGCGCGGCGAAGCGTTCTATCGCGGTGCGATTGCCGAGAAGCTGGTGGCGCACAGCAGTGCCAACGGCGGCTGCATGCAGCTGAGCGATCTCTCGGAGTTCAATGGTCTGGCACTGCGGCGTGGAAAAGACGG
>CAZZVZ010000022.1:0-4049 GCA_964657655.1 Gammaproteobacteria bacterium
CAAGATCATCGTGTTTGTGCTGGCAGCACTGCTCGCCTCGGTGTCGGGCTGGCTGTACGCGCATCTGCAACGCGCCATCAATCCGACGCCGTTTGGCGTCAACCAGGGCATCGAGTACCTCTTCATGGCGGTGGCCGGGGGTGCCTCGTCGGTGTTCGGCGCATTGCTTGGTGCAGGCATCGTCACGGTCGCCAAGGATCAGCTGCAGGACCTGCTGCCGCGCCTCCTTGGCAGCCAGGGCAATTTTGAGAGCATCGTGTTCGGCATCTTCTTCGTGCTGCTGTTGCAGCGCGCCCCCGAAGGCCTGTGGCCCTACCTGCGGCGCGCCTTCGAGGCGGTCACCGGTGGCAAGGCCGGCAAGCGCCAGAGCAAGGGGACGATCCGGGCCGATACGCCTGTTGCTGCCGCGCTTGGCGGACGCGCCATGCCGGCGGCTGGATCGGATCTGCTCGAAGTGCGCGGCCTGACCAAGAAATTCGGCGGCCTGGTGGCGGTCAACGACATCTCGTTTTCGGTGCCCGCAGGCCAGATCGTCGGCCTGATCGGCCCCAATGGCGCCGGCAAGAGCACCACTTTCAACCTCATCAGCGGCGTGCTTCGGGCCACCAGTGGCGAGGTGCTGTTTGCCGGCCAGCCTCTGCAGCAGCTGCGCTCGCGTGACATTGTGTCGCTCGGTATTGCGCGCACCTTCCAGCACGTCAAGCTGATGCCGCAGATGACGGCGCTGGAAAATGTCGCGCTCGGGGTCCATCTGCGCGTGTCGGTCGGCATTGCACGTGCTGCCCTGCGCCTTGATCGGCGCGACGAAGCACGCATCATGGGTGAAGCCATGCTGCAGTTGCAGCGTGTCGGTCTCGCGCATCTGGCTCACGAAGAAGCCGGCAACCTGGCGCTTGGTCAGCAGCGCGTGCTCGAGATCGCACGGGCACTGGCAGCCGACCCTGCGCTGCTGCTGCTCGATGAACCTGCTGCAGGTCTTCGCTATCGTGAGAAACGTGAACTGGCCGATGTCCTCAAGGGGCTGCGCGCCGCCGGCATGACGGTGCTGCTGGTCGAGCACGACATGGACTTCGTCATGGATCTGACCGACAAGCTGGTGGTAATGGATTTCGGCTGCCGCCTGGCGCAAGGCACGCCCGCTGAAATTCGCGACGATCCAAAAGTCCTGGAAGCCTACCTCGGCGGCATCGACGACGACATCGAGGAGGTGTCGTGAGCAGCGACCTGCTCGCAGTGAGCGGTCTGTCGGCGCGCTACGGCAAGGTCGAGGCGCTGCACCAGATTGCGCTCAAGGTCGAGACCGGCCAGATCGTGACCGTGATCGGTGCCAATGGCGCGGGCAAGTCGACGCTCCTCAACGCCTTGATGGGCGCGCTGCCAGGTAACGCCGGATCGAGCGGCCAGGTGATGCTCGAAGGCATCGACATCGGCCACTGGGATGTCGAGCGACGGGTGCACGCCGGCGTTTGCCTGGTGCCCGAAAAGCGCGACCTGTTTGGCAGCATGAGCGTGCTCGACAACCTGCGCCTGGGCGCGTTCAGACGCTATCGCCGGCGGGAGCGCAACTGGGATGATCAGCTCGAGCACGTGTTCGAGCTTTTTCCGCGCTTGAAGGAGCGCATCGCCCAGCAGGCCGGCACGCTGTCGGGCGGTGAGCGCCAGATGCTCGCGCTCGGGCGAGCGCTGATGGCCAAGCCGCGTCTTCTGATGCTCGATGAGCCTAGCCTTGGCCTGGCACCGCGCATCGTGCGCGAAATCTTCATCATCATTGCCGCCTTGAAGCGTGCCGATGTGGCAGTGCTGCTGGTCGAGCAGAATGCTCGCGCCGCGCTGCAGGTCGCCGACTTTGGCTACGTGCTTGAGACCGGCGAGTGCACGCTGTCTGGCGTGGCGGCCGACCTGGCGCAAAACCCTGCCGTGATCGAGAGCTATCTCGGTCTGGGCGCTGCCGCCAGGCGCGACGCCGACACGCCTTGAGCGCGCCGAGCGCCATGGCGGCGCTGTCATACGAGGACTCGCATTGAAACCCGAACAGATCTGGCAGCCGTCGGAGGAAATTGTCGCCGCGGCGCAAATGACGCGTTACACCAACTGGCTCGAGCGCGAGCGCGGTCTCACGTTTGCTGATTACGCCGCACTCTGGCAATGGTCGATCGACGACCTGGAAGGGTTCTGGCAGTCGGTGTGGGACTATTTCGAGGTGCGCTTCGAGACGCCCCCGGAGAAGGTGCTGGGCGCGCGCACCATGCCGGGTGCAGAATGGTTTCCAGGCGCGCGCGTCAACTATGTCGCGGAGGTGTTTCGGCATTCGACCTCGGCACGCCCTGCCATCGTGGCGCACTCCGAGAGCGGTCCGTCGATCACCATGTCGTGGTCCGAGCTCGAGCGCGAGGTGGCATCGCTTGCTGCCGCACTGCGCGGTTTTGGCGTGGGCCCGGGCGATCGCGTGGTGGCGTTCCTGCCCAACATCGCCCAGACCGTGGTGGCATTTCTGGCGAGCGCGAGCATCGGCGCGGTCTGGTCGGTGTGTTCACCCGACATGGGACCAGTCGCGGTGCTCGACCGCTTCAAGCAGATCGCGCCCAAGGTGCTGATCGCTTGCGACGGCTATCGCGCCGGCGGCAAGGATTACGACCGGACTGCTGTGGTGCAGACCCTGCTCGAGCAGCTGAGCTCGGTCGAACATGTGATTCTGGTGCCGTGGCTCAACCCGCATGCGGACCCGGATCAATTCCGCCACGCCCATGCCTGGACCGAGGTGACCGCCGATTCGATCCCGCTCGCGACCCACTGGGTGCCGTTCGATCATCCGATCTGGGTGGTGTACTCGTCTGGCACCACGGGACTGCCCAAGCCCATCGTGCATGGCCATGGCGGTGTCATCATGGAGGGCCTGAAAGGCACCATCCTGCACAATGACATCGGTGCACTGGACCGCTTCTTCTGGTATTCGAGCACCGGCTGGATCATGTGGAACTGCCAGGTGTCGGGGCTGCTGGCAGGCGCCACCATCTGCCTTTACGACGGCCACCCAGGTTATCCCGACTACGGCAGGCTGTGGCAGTTCGTGGCCGACAACCAGGTCACCTTCTTCGGCGCCGGGGCCGCCTTCTTCGCATCCTGCCTGAAGGCCGATATCAAGCCGCAGGATGTGGGCGACCTGTCAGCGCTGCGCGCCATCGGCTCGACCGGCTCGCCGCTTTCTGAAGATGCCTATCGCTGGATCTATCGGGTGTTGCCTCGCCGCACCTGGCTGACCGCGATTGCCGGCGGCACCGATTTCGCAGGCGCCTTCCTGGCTGGCAATCCGACCTTGCCGATCACCATCGGCGAGATGCAGTGCCGCTCGCTTGGCGCTGCGGTGTTTGCTTTCGATGACCATGGCCACGCGGTGGTGGAACAGGTCGGCGAACTGGTCTGCAGCGAGCCGATCCCGTCCATGCCGCTGTATTTCTGGAACGACCCCGAGGACCAGCGCTATCGAGAAAGCTACTTCGAGATGTTCCCCGGTGTATGGCGCCACGGCGACTGGCTGCGCATTACCGAACGTGGCGGCGGCATCATCTACGGCCGCTCGGATGCGACCATCAACCGCCACGGTATCCGGATGGGAACCAGCGAGCTGTACCGCGCCGTCGAAGGGTTGCCCGAAGTGCTCGACAGCCTGGTGGTCGACCTTGAGATGCTCGGCCGCGAATCGATGATGCCGCTGTTCGTGGTGCTGCGCGAAGGCCTGCTGCTCGACGAGGCGATGACGGCACGCATCAAGCGCGTGATCCGTGATGCCCTGTCGGCGCGCCATGTCCCTGATCCGGTCGTCCAGGTCAGCGAAATTCCGCGTACCCTGTCAGGCAAGAAACTCGAACTGCCGGTCAAGCGCCTGCTGCTTGGCATGCCGCTCGAGAAGGTCGCGAACCGAGATGCCATGGCCAATCCGAACAGTTTCGATTTCTTCGTTGAATTCGCCAAGAATATGCCTGGAGCCAATCCATGATCGATGTCATCACCCAGAGCCTGTCGGAGGCGCAGGCCGCACTTGCCAATCTGCT
>CAZZVZ010000022.1:4059-16656 GCA_964657655.1 Gammaproteobacteria bacterium
CGCAAGGCGCTGGCGAGCATCGAAGCTGGTGCCCAGTTGCTGATCGATTGCCTCGCAGCCGATGGCCATATCTATTCGTGTGGCAACGGCGGCTCGATGTGCGACGCGATGCACTTCGCAGAGGAGATGACCGGTCGCTACCGCGACAATCGTGCGCCGCTGGCCGCGCTTTCGATTGCCGATCCATCGCACATGAGTTGCGTCAGCAATGACTTCGGCTACGAAGAAGTATTTAGCCGCTTTGTCACGGCGCACGGCCGCAAGGGCGACGCACTGCTCGCAATTTCAACCAGCGGCACCAGCAAGAACGTGATCAAGGCGGCCGAGGCGGCGCATCAGCGTGGCATGAAGGTGCTGGCCATGACCGGTCGCGAAGGCAGTCCGCTGGGCGCCATGTCCGACGTGGTGATCTGCACGCCGGGAGGGCGCTACGCAGATCGCGTGCAGGAACAGCACATCAAGGTGATCCACATCCTGATCGAGCTGTGTGAGCGGCACTTCTACCCGGACCTCTATCCGGCCTGAGGGCATCACGGTCGGCCGGCATGCGGGATGTCAACTTGCACCATGTCGATACGTCCGGCGCGCGCGGCGCGCGTCTTGTCGGGTCGGGCCAGCGGCGCGCTGCAGATGAAAAGGGTGCGTCCATCGTCACCCCCCAGCATGCAGGCAAGCGCGTGCACCGGCGTCTTGATGGCATGCGTCACACGACCACCCTTCTCGACACGCAGGACCTCGCGGGTCGGCGGTGATGCCATCCAGACCGCGCCGGCTGCATCAAGACAGATGCCGTCGGGGGTGCGCTTCTCGAAGCTGGCAAAGGTTGCGCGGCCGCTGAGCGAGCCGTCGCTGGCTACTGCAAAGGAGGTCAGGCGGTTGCCGTAGCTTTCGGCCACGATGAGGGTGCTGCCGTCCTCGCTCAGGACCGCGCCATTGGGAAACATCAGGTCATGCGCCACCTCGCTGATGCGGCCATCGGGTTGCACCATCAGCAAGCTGGTGGCGCGCGCTTCCTCGTGGGCCTCGAAATCGAAGCCGAAGTTGCCGATGTAGGCGCGCTGCCTGGCGTCCATCACCATGTCATTGCAATGCGACGGGGCATGGCCGCCCAGTTCGATGCGCCGCACGACTGCGTTGTTCCTGACTTCGAGGAGTGCGCGCTTGGTCATGCTGACCACATACATCGAGTCGCCAGAAAAGGCCAACCCTGCCGGACGGTCATCGAGTTCCAGCACGGTCTCGAGCGTGTTGTCGCCGCGCACGCGATAGACACGCTGGCCGTGCATGTCGGAAAACCACCAGGCGTCGGCATGCCAGCGCGGGCATTCTGGAAAGGCCAGTTGCCCGATGGCCGGCAATTGCGAAACGCTGCTTTCGAAGGTCGTCATTCGAGCCGGGCACCGATACGCAGGAAGCCGCGAAAGCGTGCGCGCTGGCTGCGCGTGGGCGTGCCCTCGAGGCGGTAGTTTGGATAGCGCTTCAGAAAGCGCTCCAGGGCAACACGGCCTTCAAGACGCGCCAGATTCATGCCGGCACACTGATGAATGCCAGAAGCGAAGGCCAGATGACGATTGGGATCGCGGCCAATGTCAAAGCGCTCGGGATCCGCGAATTGCGCAGGATCGCGATTGGCAGCACCGATGCCCAGATGCACCGGCGTGCCGGCCGCGAGCCGAACGCCGCCGACTTCGACCTCTTCAGTGGTCATGCGGTTGCCAAGCTGATTGGAGCTTTCGTAGCGCAGCACCTCTTCGATGGCACTGTTGATCAGCTCCGGTTGTGCCAGCAGGCGCTCACGTTCCTCATCGTGCTCGCCAAACAGCACCAGCGCATTGCCGATCAGATTGGTGGTGGTTTCATGGCCCGCATTGAGCAGGAAAATGCAGTTGTGCAGCAGCTCGGATTCGCTCAAGGGCTCGCCGGTCTGCAGGTCGGTATCGAAGATGAGACGCGTCAGCACGTCTTCCTCGGGGTTTCCGGGTGAGGCGCGCCGTCGTGCAACCAGGGTCTTCAGGTACTCGCAGAATTCCGCGACCGCGGCATTGCCACGCGCCAGCTGCGCCTCGTTTAAGGCCGGCTCGAGCGCCGACAGGATCGCCAGCGACCATTCACGCAGCGGAGCGCGCTCGTCGATCGGGACATCGAGCAGGTTGCCGATCACTTCGATCGGGATGGCAGCCGCAAAATCCTCGATCAGGTCGGGTGACGGCTTGCACGCGGCCTGCAGCAGCAGGTGGTCGACCCACAGTTCCAGCGCCGGGCGCATCAGCTCGATGGCCTTGGGCGACAGGGCACCGATGATCAGCCGTCTCACGCGCGTATGGCGCGGCGGGTCGTTGAACACCAGGCTGGTGGTGTGATGCTGATAGAGCGGGCCGTCGCCGAACTTGGGCTTGAACTCACGCGTCTTGTCCGAGGCGAAACGTTTGACGTCCTTGTAGACGCCAAGCACGTCGGCGTAACGGGTCAGAAACACACCGCCGTCAGCGAAGCGGTGTACCGGGTCGTGTTCACGCAGCGCCCGGTACACCGGGAACGGATCGCGGTAGAACTCGGGTGACAGTGCAATCAGTTCGAACTGGCTGATTTCTCGGGTCTCCATCGGCGCTAGGGTGCCAGATTTCTGCATCGGGCGTGAACGCATGGCACGCGGGCATACCCGGGTTGACACCATGAGCCGGCCTTTGCATGCTTCTAGGCCCAAAGACCGCAGCCATGCGGCAACAACGAGGAGTCCTGTCATGCGTTTCGCGCCGCGCCAAATCTCTCGCACCACCATCGCCGTGACCTTCGCGGCAGCGGGCTTGCTCTGCGCTGTCACGGCACATGCGCAGATCAAGGTCGGCGTCACGGTATCATCGACCGGACCTGCTGCAGCGCTTGGCATCCCCGAAAAAAATACCGTCGCACTGCTGCCGCGCGAGATCGGCGGCGTCAAGGTCGAATACATCGTGCTGGACGATGCCTCCGATACCACCACGGCAGTGACCAACACGAGAAAGCTGATCAGCGACGACAACGTCGATGTCATCATCGGCTCGACCACCACACCCAATTCGCTCGCCATGCTGCCGGTGCTGGGTGAGACCAAGACACCGGCACTGAGCCTTGCCTCCTCGAATCGCATCATCGAACCGATGGATGCCAATCGCAGCTGGATGTTCAAGACCCCCCAGACCGACACCATGATGGCCACGGCGATTGTCGAGGACATGGTCAACCACAACGTCAAGACAGCGGCTTTCATTGGCTTCGCCGATGCGTTGGGAGAGAGCTTTTATACCGAAGTGTCCAAGTTCGCCGAGCTGCGCGGCATCAAGATGGTCGACAAGGAAAGCTTTAGCTCGCGTGATACCAGTGTCACCGCGCAGGTGCTCAAGATCGTGGCTGCAGCACCCGATGCTGTGGTCGTCGGGGCTTCCGGAACGCCGGCCGCGACGCCGGTCGCGGCCCTCGTCGAGCGTGGCTTCAAGGGCCGCATCTATCATAACCACGGCGTCGCGAGCCCGGATTTCCTGCGCGTTTGCGGCAGCAACTGCAACGGCACCTTCCTGCCCACAGGGCCGGTCATGGTCGCAAGCCAGCTGCCGGCTGGAAACCCGGTCAGAAAAAGTGCCGAGGAATTCCAGAAGCGCTACGAGGCCGCCTATGGCGCTGGCAGCGTGGCGGCGTTCGCCTCATATACCTGGGACTGCGGCGTGCTGCTCGAGCATGCCATCCCGATTGCCCTGAAGAAGGCCAAGCCGGGCACGCCCCAGTTTCGTCAGGCCCTGCGTGACGCGCTCGAGGCGACCCATGATGTAGCGACCACCAACGGCGTGGTCAACATGACGCCTGGCGATCACCTCGGTCTTGATCAGCGCGCGCGCGTGATGGTTGAAATCAGGAATGGCCACTGGAACTATCTCAGTGGCGGTTAGATCAATGCTTGTGCCGCGTCTGCCCGCTGCGCGACTCAGCGCAGCAGCCTTGACGCCGTGAAGCAGCCAGCCACCGAGCTGATGGCGGTGGCGAGCGTGCCCCAGGCCATGTCGATGATGACAATCTGCCAGGTCCAGCCATTGATGGTGGCCATGTTGGTCAGATCGTAGGTGCCGTAGGCGACCAGACCAAAGCCAGCGCCCATTGCCGCGGCGCGCGCCAGATTACCGGTTGCTCCATTTGGCAGGGCGATGAAGTAGACCACGCCGACCGCGTACATGAGATAGAACATGGCGGCTGCAGAGAGCACCGGCTTTGCCGACAGCACCCCGGGGCCGAGCTGCGATTCGAAAAAATTCTTGGCGAATCCGCCCAGATAGAACACGTCGAGTACGCATAATGCGAGGAGTGTCGCCAGGTACGTCAGGATGTATGTCTTCATGAACCGATTCAGTGTTGGGAAAAGTCGCAGTGTGCAGCAATTCGCGCCCGCAGCGAAGGGGCTTGCATGGTGACGTTCGAGCCGCTGCTCCAAGCGGTGCAAGCGCTCATCGATGCCGGACGAATCCCCGGCGTGGTGCTGCGCGTGTGCCGTGGTGGCGAGGTCGAAGTCGAGGCGGCGCTCGGCGTCGCCGATCCGAACGACGCCCGGCCGATGCAGACCGACACCACCTTTCGCATCTACTCGATGACCAAGCCGATCACCAGCGTGGCGGCGATGATGCTGATCGAGGGTGGCCAGATCAAGCTTGACGAGCCGATCGCGCGCATCTTCCCCGAATTCCAGGATCTCAAGGTTGGTGTCGAGACAGTCGCGGCCGATGGCACACCGGTACTCGAGCAAGCAGCGCTCGAGCGGCTTGCCACGGTGCGCGACCTGATGCGCCACACCGCCGGTTTTACCTACGGCACCTTCGGCGATTCGCTGCTCAAGGCACGCTATCGTGCTGCGGGCGTCGATCGGCGCGCACAGTCCGCCACGGCTTTTATCGACAACCTTGCAGCCATGCCGCTCGCCTGTCAGCCAGCCACCACCTGGGAATACAGCCGGGCCACCGACGTGCTTGGCATCATGGTCGAGCGCATCAGCGGCATGAGCCTGGCTGACTTCTTCAGCGAACGCATTTTCGCGCCGCTTGGCATGGTCGACACCGGCTTTGACGTCTTGCTGGAAAAGCGCGCGCGTCTGGCACAGGCATTCAGGCTCGATCCGGACCTCGGCACACCGATCACGCTGATCGACCCGGCGGGCAGTGGCGGCTATTGCTCCGGTGGCGGCGGCCTGTTTTCGACGCTCGACGACTACCAGCGCTTTATCGATCTGCTGCGAGGTCGCGGCAGCCTCGATGGCGTGCGCCTGCTGTCGTCTGGCAGTGTCGATCTCATGACGCGCGATCATCTCGGACAGATGTCGCGCGGCAGCGACTATCTTCCCGGTTCAGACAGCGGCTTCGGCCTCGGTTTTGCCGTGCGCCTTCGCGACAGTGAACGAGGCCATCGAGGCGACTATTTCTGGAGTGGCATCGCCGGCACCCACTTCTGGATCGATCCATCGATGGATCTCAGTGCGACGTGGCTGATGCAGGCCCCCAACCAACGCGAAGAAGCCACTGAACTGTTCTGCCGGCTGGTGACACAGTCCTACGGTGGATAATCAAGGAGCAGCCCATGTCACACGCTGAAGGCGAAATCACCACCGAACTGAGCGGCCAGCTGTTTCTGATCGGCATCAAGCGACCGGCCAAGTTGAACGGCTTCACGCCCAAGATGATGCGCGAACTGGCGGCCGCCTATACAGCGCTGGAAGACCATGCCGAGGCAACCTGCGGTGTGCTGTTTGCGCACGGAGACCATTTCACTGCAGGTCTTGACCTGCCGTCGATGGCGCCGTTCATGCAGCGCGGCGAAGCGGTGGTATCGCCCGACGACATTGATCCCTTCGACCTGCGCGCCAGCGCCAGCGGCAGGCGGCGCGAGAAGCCGCTGGTCGCGGCCGTGCGCGGCATCACCTACACGCTTGGCATCGAACTGATGCTGGCAGCCGACATCGTGGTGGCAGCGAGCGATTGCCGTTTTGCACAGCTTGAAGTCAAGCGCGGCATCATGGCCACCGGCGGTGCCACCATCCGCATCACCGAGCGCGCCGGCATCGGCAACGCCAACCTGATGATGCTCACAGGCGACGAGTTCAACGCACGCGATGCCGAGCGCATGGGGCTGGTGCAGCGCGTGGTCGAGCCCGATCAGGTGCTGCCGTGTGCACTTGAGATTGCCACGCGCATCGCGCGTCAGGCACCGCTTGCGGTCCGCGCCACGCGGCTGTCGATCCTGCGCGCGTCGCGCGATGGTGCCGACGCAGCGTTCCTGGAGTTCGCCAGCATCCAGGCCAAGCTCGCCAACAGTGCCGATGCGCGCGAGGGCGTGACCTCCTTCGTCGAGCGACGCGCCCCTCATTTCAAGGGTGAGTGACGAACCGCACCGGCATGTTGAACCGGCGCTGTTAAGGCTGCGCCAGTACACCGAAGACGCGCTCAAGTTCAAGTCGCAGGGACCGCCCTGGCATCGCGGCATCGTGGCGCTCGCAGGTGTGCTCGGTGCGCTCTTGCTGGCCAAGATGTTCCATCCGGTCGAGGCCATCGCGGTCGCACCGGCGCTGGCGCTGTTCATGACCCTGTCTGATACCGAAGCGCCATTGCATCTGCGCCTTCGCATGCTGCTCATGTCGGTGATCGGCATGGGCATGGGCGGCGGCCTGACGCTCTGGCTCGGCGCCGACAACCCGGTGCTGCTGGCGCTCTTGCTCATCTTCGTTGCCGTCGCCGGCCTTGGGTCCGTGATCGGTCCGCCGTATCAGCAGGCGACCCGCTTTGCCGTGGTGATCGCCCTGCTGATGGGTGTCACCAAGGGGATCGACCTGGGCGATTTCTACGCCATGCTGATGACAGCTGCCGTGCTGGTGGCGCTGTGCCGCGCAGTCGAGAGCCTGGCTGCGCCCGATCAGCGCATGGGCGACTTCAGGAGCCTGAAGGAAGCCGTATTCGCATTGCGCAGCGCACGCGAGCTGCTGCCGCGCTTTGTCCTTTGCTATCTGCTCGCAGCGGCCGCTGGCTATGTGATGGGACGCAGCATCGACCGCGTTCATCCGACCTGGGTGACCGTCACCGTGATCGTCGTGATGTGGTCAGACGCGCAGCGCAGCTATCAGCGCATCCTGCAGCGTGTGGTCGGTACCATCGTCGGAGCCGCGCTGGCGCTGCTGCTGATCGAGCTGGTCAGCGATGTTCGCGTGCTGGGCACGGTGGCAGCCTTGATGATCTTCTTTCTGCCGCACTTCATCCGCCGCAATTACTGGCTGCATACCGGTCTGATGGTGGTGTTCGTGATGGTGTCGCTCGATCTCTGGTCGCAGCAGGCCTTTACCGTCGATATTCTGATCGAGCGCGTCGGGGATGTGCTGGCCGGATGTGCCATGGCACTGCTCGGCACGCTATGCGCGTTCTCGCGCCGTCAGGCGCGCGTGGCGAATGCGGCAGCGCAGGAAAAAAGTGAATGACGGCCACTTGTCGCGACAAGTGCAGCGTCAAAAAAAAACGCCGGCCTCGATGGGCCGGCGCTGTGTTGCTGCGTGGCATTGCCGCTGCTAGATCCCTGAGGCCGCCTTCAGTGTCGCAAATGCCTGCGCATTGATACGGAAGTGGATTTGCGGATACTGGGTGACGCCATTGACGGTTTCCAGACCTTCGCCTGCGATCACCGTTCCCTGCCGGATCACATAGCCCTGGCTGACCTGGCCACCGGTGGTCTGGGCGTAGGCCAGATAGTTCACCGTCTGGCCAGGGTAGGCCGCCGGATTTGGATTTGCCGCTTCCCAAACCGAGGTGCCCTGGAGCGTGTGCACTGCACCGTCGGCCAGCACATGCGTGACGTTGTTGACCGGGTCTGGAATCCCCGTGGTCATGGTGGCGGTGATGTCAGAACCACCGGTCACCGGGCAGAAGCTTGCATACACCGGTGTGGCGATGGTCGGCGCTGCGGTGGCCGGCTGGCCGTTACAGTCCTGGAAGATGAACTCGTCGTTGGCCGCGACCTCTTTGAAAGTGAAGTAGCCAGCGCCCGGCTGCCAGGTGGCAGTCTGGTCCAGAACATTCGGATTGCTGAACACCACGTTGAGCAGCTGCTTTAATTGCGTCGGTGTGGCAGACAATGGACCGCTTAACGGTGTGAAGACCATTTCGGTGCGGGTGTAGGCGCGACCCTTGACGGCGCCGCTCACGTCCAGGTCCTGGATCTCGATGCCATTGACGTCATAGCTGAGGTTGACCGACCCGTGATTGGCCTCGAAGTCATAGTTGTTGGCGAGCAGCACGGGCGTGGTCGAGTCGGTGCTAAATGGCAGCGAGTTCGACAGATTGGCAAATGACTCGATGGTCGTGACCGAACCGATGTTGAGCGGAGATTGCGGCACGGTGGTTTGCTGACCGAAGAAGTAATTCACTCCTGAGGTCTGTGCTCCGCTGGCGGCCAGATTCCAGTCGAGCGAGTAATAGCCGCCGTCGAACAGCGCATTCTCGAGAATCTTTTCATCGGGCGTCAGAGCCAGCGTCAACAGGCCGCCCTGACTGATGACCTTGCCTGCATCATTGACGATCAGCACCGAGAAGCGGTGATTGCCGTCCTTGTAGGTGGCCGTCAGGGAATACTGCGGGCGGTCAGGGCTGCCCGCGATCGGCTGGCCGTCCCTCAGCCAGGTGTAGTGCAGGCGATTGCCATCGGCGCCGACGGCAAAGGTGGCAACCGTGCCGGTGGTGACCGTCGCGTTCTGGGGTTGTGTGTTGATGATGGGCGTCTCATCCCTGCCGTTACTACCGATGTCTCCGCCGCCTCCTCCGCAGCCAGCAACCAGCAGCGTCGCTCCCGCCGCAATTGCCGTTGCGATCGTCGTCGCTTGTTTTGCCGAAATCATGTCCCTGACTTTCCTGTATGTGAAAAGCCCAACTTTATTCAAAGCGCTTACACGCTGGAATGTCAGGGCCGCTGGCTTGACAGATTTTCACAAGAAAATGACGCAAACGTTGTGAGAACAATACAGATCAAGACTAACGCGCGTTACTGCATCGGCTGCGGCCTTGTCACAAGTTGTCACTGGCAAAACGGATGGCTGGCAGGCGCTGGCCGGGCGCATGGCGCATAGTGGCTAACATAGGGGCATGAGCGCCGGTGAGTCACCGGGCGAACAGATGCCCCACCCAGGCCGAGTCAAGGTCCGCATCGATAGTCTTACCAGGAAGCGCAATGACATCCCTGATCGACGCCAGTTGCAGTGAGCTGTTTGACATGTACCAAGGCAAAGCGGCGCGACCCAGCGAGGTGCTCGAGGCGGTCCTGGCCGAGGTGGCGCGCGTCAATCCGGCCATCAATGCATTTCGCCTGGTCGCCACTGATGAGGCGCGCAACCAGGCTGCTGCTGCAGACCGACGCTGGCAGAGCGGCGCTCCACTGAGCGCGCTGGATGGCGTGCCGGTCTCCGTCAAGGACATCATCTTGACGCGCGGCATGTCGACGCTGCGTGGATCGAAAAGCGTCGATGCCAGCCAGGTGTGGGAGACCGATGCGCCGACGGTTGCACGCCTGCGTGAGGCCGGTGCGGTCCTGCTCGGCAAGACCAACACCCCCGAGTTCGGTTGCAAGGGCACCACCGACAGCTATCTGACGGGTGTGACGCGCAATCCCTACGACCTTTCGAAAACCTCGGGAGGCAGTTCCGGTGGTGCCGCAGCGGCAGTGGCGGCCCGCCTTGGACCGCTGGCCCTGGGCACCGACGGCGCCGGCTCGATTCGCATTCCGTCGGCGTTTTGCGGGGTGGCGGGTCTGAAAGCGTCGTTCGGGCGTATCCCGGCCTGGCCCGCTTCGCCGTTCGGCACCCTGGCGCATATCGGCCCGCACGCTCGCTCGGTGCGAGATCTCGCCATGGCGCTCAACATCTTGTCCCGCGATGACGTGCGCGACTGGTTTGCATTACCTGCAAGCGATGCGGACTACACCCGCAACCTGGAGCAGGGCATTGTCGGCCTGCGCGTTGCATTCTCGCCTGCGCTTGGCTATGCCACGGTGGACCCCGAGATCGCCGCGGCAACCGCGCGCGCGGCCATGCTGCTCGACGAGATGGGCGCGCATGTGGAGCTGTGCGATCCCGGCTTCGACGATCCGATGGAACTGATCTGTGCTTTGTGGTTTGTCGGTTCCGCCACGGTGGTCGCGGGCCTGACACCGGAGCAGCGCAAGGAACTCGACCCGATGCTGTTGTGGCAGGCAGAACAGGGCGCGAAATACAGCGCCGTCGATATCACGCGCATCAATGGCAAACGAGCCGAGCTCGGACGGCATATGCGCCAGTTCCACCAGAACCACGACGTGCTGCTCACGCCTTCGGTGGCGGTGACCGCGATGGACTGCGCTGTCACCGGTTCGTCACTGTCGTTCGAGCCGCAGGACTTCCTTGGCTGGACGCCGTTTAGCTACCCTTTCAATCTGACCCAGCAGCCGGCCTTGTCGTTACCCGCCGGGCTGTCTTCCACCGGGCTGCCGATCGGTGTCCAGCTGGTGGCACCGATGCATGCCGATGCGTTATTGCTGAAAGCCGCCTATGCGCTCGAGGGCGCGCTCGGACCGATGCCGGCGCCGCCAATGCGCGGTACATGACGCGGGAACTGCAGGGAGCACAGCCGCGTCTTAATCGTATGCCATTGTGGAACAGCAGGGATCACCGATGAAAGCGCGACCAATCAAAGCAGGGCGAGCAGCAAGCTGCGTATTGCTGCTTGGTGTTGTCGCCGCACTCTCTGGTTGCGCCAGCTATCCAAGCCATATCGAGCCTGGCATGCAGCGCCCCGAAGTCCTGGCACGCTTCGGCGCACCGTCGGTCGACGTCAAGGCCAGTGATCATGAAGTACTGATCTACTCGACCGCACCCTTTGGCGATCTGGCGTTTGCTGCCGTTCTCAATCCCGACGGTCAGGTCGAGCGCCTGGTACAGGTGCTGACCATCGAGAACTTTGCCCGGCTTGAGCCGCACGTCTGGACCAAGCAGACCGTGCTCAACAATTACGGTCTGCCGGCCAACCGCATCAATATCCGCGGCAATGAGGCCTGGGACTATCGCTACCGCGAGAACGATGTCTACCATTCGCTGTTCACCATCACGTTCGATGCGAACGGGGTGGTGCTCAAGGGTGAAAATGGACCGGACCCGATGTACGACGGCGGCAAGCGCCACAGCTGATTCGATCGCTCAGCAATAACCGGCAAGTTGCGGCTCTAAAACTTCCATGCTTGCGTATCATCTGGATGTGCCGTGCGCGTCTGCATCTGTAAGGAAGCAGCGCGCGCAGCGACTGATCCGAAGCCTGATTGACAGGCGCTGCATGGCACATCGATGACGGGCGCATCTTGCAAGGAGAATCAATGAATTCCGATAAGTTATCAGGCGGCGCGCAGACCGAGCGCCGTCGCTTTTTCAAGCGCGCGGGTGTGCTCGGGGCCTTAGGCGTCCTCGGCGCGGGCGTGATGGCGCCACGGCTTGCGCGCCTCGCACGCGCTGGCGACGCGCCGGCGTCCATCACCACCACGCCTGGCAACGTCACCATCGTGCCGTTTACCAAGAATGGCATGCGCTTGGCGCCGGTCACGGTCGCCAAGGTGGTCAAGAGCGACGCGCAGTGGAAGAGCCAGCTCGATGAAGCCTCCTTTGCGGTGACGCGCCAGGCCGGCACCGAACGCGCCTTTACCGGTCCCTACTGGAATCTGCACGACAAGGGGCTCTACAACTGCGTGTGCTGCGACACCGCAGCATTCAATTCTGATACCAAGTTCGAGTCCGGCACCGGCTGGCCGAGCTTCTACCAGCCGATTGCCAAAGAAAACATCACCGAGCAGACCGATCGCTCGTTTGGCATGAGCCGTACCGCGGTCTCGTGTGCCCGCTGCGATGCGCACCTGGGCCACGTGTTCGACGACGGGCCCAAGCCCACCGGTCTTCGTTACTGCATGAATTCAGTCGCACTCAAATTCGTCAAGGCCTAACTAACATGAAACGCATGTCACTTCGACTTTCCCCACGCGGTGTGCGCACCGCCGTGTTCGCGCTGTTCGGCTCGCTCGCCGTTTGCGGCCTGGCTGTGGCCGAAGGCCAGAGCACAGCGTTGCCTGATCCGGCGCTCGATGCGCCGCTTGCCAAGACCAGCACCCAGGCCGTCGCGGTGGTCGCTGGCGGCTGTTTCTGGGGTGTGCAAGGCGTGTTCTCGCACGTCAACGGTGTCATCTCTGCGACCTCTGGCTACGCCGGTGGCCCGCAGGCACTTGCCAACTATGAGACGGTCTCGACCGGCACCACCGGTCATGCCGAGTCGGTCAAGGTTGTGTACGACCCTTCCAAGATCAGCTACGGCCAGTTGCTCAAGGTGTACTTCTCGGTGGCCACCGATCCGACCCAGCTCAATCGCCAGGGTCCAGACAGCGGCACGCAGTATCGTGGCGTGATCTTTACCGACGGCGCGGAGGAAGCGCGCATTGCCGCTGCCTACGTCAAGCAGCTGACTGACGCCCACGTCTACAAGCAGCCAATCGTGACGCAGGTGGTGCCGGCGGGGCCGCTGATGGTCCTGCCGCTCGGCCGCGACC